>CAZNWX010000378.1:0-2694 GCA_964576415.1 uncultured Magnetovibrio sp.
GGAACCGGCGCCTCTCGATCAGCCTGCTGCGGGGCATGGGGGAAGGAAATTCGACGTGGTAAGCGAACCTGGAGAGAGACGAGGTTTTGCCAAGCCTTGGCGTCATCCGCGAAAGCCAGCTGGAAGAGCAGCGCGCCAACTAACCCGAACAGCAAAAGCAATGTTGGTTCCAGCTTCAGGTTCAAGCATAACAACATTCCGCGATTGAGTGGCGAACCGATCTGGCGTAACCTAGTCGAACGAGGCAACGGGAACTGGTTGGCGCCGCATGAAGCACAAACCCTACCTTGATGCGCGGTTTTTCTTTTCAACCTCACCCCTACCCTGTCCCTATCTGCCAGGCCGGGTTGAACGGCGGGTGGTCACGGAACTGATTGGGCGCAATGCATCGGACATGCACGACGGGCTGTCCGACGGGGGATTCCGACGCTCACATTCCATCGCCTATGCACCGGCCTGTTCGGCCTGTGACGCGTGCGCTGCGGTCCGCGTCTTGGCGCAGGATTTTGATGCCAGCCGCTCTCAGAGACGGATCTGGAACAAGAATAAGGATTTAACTACTGAAGAAACCCCGGCCGTGGCGACCCAGGAGCAATACATCCTGTTCTCGCGCTACCAACGCCATCGCCATGGTGACGGCGACATGTCGCGGATGGATTTCTTCGATTACCAGGCACTGATTGAAGACACGCCTGTGGAAACTACGTTGGTGGAGTTCCGAGACGCCAAGGGCCGCTTGGTCGCGGCGTGCCTCACAGATATGATGGATACGGGACTATCCGCCGTCTATAGTTTCTTCGATCCCGAACTTCGAAGCCGAAGCCTGGGCACAGTAATGATTCTTTGGCTAATCGAGCGCGCACAGAGTTTGAATCTGACACACGTCTATCTGGGGTTTTGGATCGCTGAATCCTCCAAGATGGCCTACAAGACCAAGTTCCGGCCGATCGAGATTAAACGGCCGGAAGGCTGGTTCCTGTTTAAAGACGCGGCTGAAAGCTCAGTTTAACACAAGGTGTGCGGAGACATCGCCGCCGCCGCTTCCTTTTGACCGATGTCGCGCGCGTCTTGGGTTATTTGAAGCGGCCGGCCTTTGGGAAGCCTTTGAAGGGTAACTGGCCGGCCTGCGCGCGTTTACCAACCCATGTCTTAATATTTGGCTCGGTCCGCATGCCTGCGCCCGTCAGCCATGATAGGCCTTCCTTGAGGTTCAGCGTCGTCACGTCAGACATGCCGCCCTGGCTGTATTTCTGGAGGATCACCCCGGCGCCCCGGTTCATTTCTGGCAATTCCTCCAAGGGAAAGATCAGCAATTTCCGTTTCGTGCCGATGACAGCCTCGTGGTCATGGTCGTCGCCGACAAACGCGAGGGTCTGGGCCTCTTGATCGGGTTTCAGGTTGAGGGCCTGCTTTCCATTTTTGGTCTGTGCCATAACGTCGTCTTCCTTGATGACGAAGCCGCGGCCCGCGTCGGAGGCGATGAGCATGCGCCGTCCACCTTGGAAGATGAACATGTCGATGATCTCGTCGCCGTTGGGCAGGTCAATCATGAGGCGGATCGGTTCGCCGTGTCCGCGTCCGCCCGGCAGCTTGTCCACCCCGATAGTGTAGAACCGGCCATTGGTGGCAAAGGCAATCAGCTTGTCGGTGGTTTCCGCCCCCAACGCAAACTGTAGCCGATCCCCTTCCTTGAATTTCAGCGACGACGTGTCGTCCAGATGTCCCTTGGTGGCTCGCACCCAACCTTTCTCAGAATAGATGACGGTGATCGGTTCCTTCTCAATCATCGCTTCCAGTGGCACGATGACCGCCGTCGGCGCCTCGCCAATGGTCGTCCGGCGCTTGCCAAGATCCGTCTTCTTACCGAACTTCTTTTTGATGTCGACAATGTCGTCGGCGATTGTCTTCCAGCGGTTTTTTTCGTCCTTTAGTAGCGCCTTCAGTTCCGTGCGTTCCTTGGTCAGCGCAGCGTTTTCCTTGCGGATTTCCATTTCCTCGAGCTTGCGCAACTGCCGGAGCCTCATGTTGAGGATGGCGTCGGCCGGCACCTCGGTCAGGTCGAAGGCAATCATGAGCTGCGCCTTGGCATCGTCATGCTCGCGGATGATGCTAATTACTCGTCCAGATTAAGATATGCCGCCAACAAACCGCCCAGAACCTCCAAGCGGTGTTCGATCTTGCCCAAACGATACTTGGTCCGACGGATCAGGACGTCGTGACGGTGATCGAGGAAGGCCTGCAGCGCTTCGCGGAGATTCATGACGCCGGGGATATTGTTAGCGTCTAGGACGTTCATGTTCAGCCCAAAGCGGGTTTCCAGATCCGTTTGCTTGAACAGGTGCTCCATTAGGAGTTCCGCGTCCACGGTGCGATTCTTCGGCTCCAGAATGATCCGAATGTCTTCTGCTGACTCGTCGCGGATGTCATTCATCATCGGCAGTTTGCGGGCGTTAAGGAGATCTGCCACTTTCTCAATCAGTCGGGATTTCTGCACCTGATAGGGGATTTCTGTGATCACGATATGGTACTGCCCATGGGCCAGCTTTTCCTTTTTCCACCGCGCCCGTAGGCGGAAGCTGCCGCGGCCAGTCTTGTAGGCATTCATAATATTGTCGTGGGTCTCCACCAGCACACCGCCAGTTGGGAAATCGGGGCCAGGGATCAAATTCACCAACTTGTCAAACCGTACGTTCG
>CAZNWX010000379.1:0-1136 GCA_964576415.1 uncultured Magnetovibrio sp.
TCGATGTTGTAGCCACGCCCCACTTGGTTGACGAGAAAGCCTGGCGCATCTCTCACATGTACCGGCGTGCGGGTCATTCGCTTGCCGAGATCCATGAGCACTCCAGCAACGTGCGGTGCCGTTCGAACGCCGTCGATCACCTCGACCAGCTTCATGAGCGGCACGGGATTGAAGAAATGCATCCCGGCGACACGTTCAGGCCGCACGCAAGCCGCCGCAATGGAGGTTACCAACAGGGACGAGGTATTCGACGCGATGATAGTGTCATCGCTAACGGCCGCCTCGATCTCGCGGAAGACGACATTCTTGATTTCAAGGTTCTCGACCACTGCCTCGATGACAATCTGGCAATGTGCGAAGCCGGCCAGCGACCCCACCACCTGGATATTCGCGATGGCGGCCTGGGCATCCTCTTCGGCCATCCGGCCCTTTTCCACGTTTCGGTTCAGCATGTTGCCAACGAAGTCGACTGCTTCTTTGGCCGCGTCTGCGTTGGTGTCGAACAACAAAACCTTGCAGCCGCCGGCAGCGGCTACCTGCACGATACCGCGCCCCATGGCGCCGGCGCCGGCGACGCCGAGGATCAGATCGTCGCTATTTGCATCGATGGTCATGTAATGATTTCCTTACTTACCTTTGTATTCCGGACGGCGCTTCTCAATAAAGGCCTGCATTCCCTCTTTTTGATCTTCCGACGAGAACAGGATCTCAAATGCCTTGCGCTCCAAAAGCAAGCCGGTCTCCAAAGATGCATCCATGCCCGCATTAACCACTTCCTTGGTCAGCTTCACCGCAAGCGGCGGCATTCGTGTGATCTTGCGAGCGACCTCCAAGGCGCGGGTTTCCACTTCTTCATCAGGCACTACTTCGCTCACCAGCCCCATTTCCAGCGCTTCGGTTGCGCTGACAAAATCCGCGGTCAACAGCATCATGTTGGCGCGGTATTTACCCACGGTTCGGACCAGTCGCTGGGTGCCACCGGCGCCAGGAATGATCCCGACGCGAATTTCCGGCTGACCAAATTGTGCACCTTCGCCGGCGATGATGATGTCCGTCGACATGGCAATCTCACAGCCACCGCCGAGGGCAAATCCGTTAATTGCCGAAATTATCGGCTTCGAACACGCTGAAATGGC
>CAZNWX010000379.1:1146-2691 GCA_964576415.1 uncultured Magnetovibrio sp.
ATTCGGCGCGCATCGAACAAGCTCCAATCGATCGTTCCCCGGCTCGCCATTTCCTTCAGGTCAGCGCCGGCGATAAAGACTTTCTCGTTGCCTGTGATGATGATGACGCGAATGTCGTCATCATCACTCAAAGCCTCGAAATGATCACTCAGTTCTTCGCGAACGGCGGTGCTCAGTGCGTTCATTGCGTCCGGCCGGTTCATGCGCAACAGCGCGATGTGATCTTCCGGTCGTTCCAACAAGACCAGGGACATATTCATTTCCTCCCATTCGTTGACATCATCAGCCAGTCTACCGCCAGCATCCCATCCGGTCCGGCGAACACCGGGTTTAGGTCCAATTCGACCACATCGGGGTTTGCGGCCGCGAAATCGGAAAGGGCGCACAGGGTATCGATTAACGCGCGTTTATCAACCGCCGGTTGACCGCGCGCACCGTCCAGGACGGCCTTCCCCGCCAATTGGTCGAGCATCAATTCCGCGTCATCTCGACTTAGCGGCGCCTGAGCGAAGGCGACGTCTTTCAAGACCTCGACGAAGATGCCGCCCAGACCCACCATGAGGACTGGCCCAAAGGCTGGATCATGACGTAGGCCAAGCACCATCTCGGTCCGCGCCGGTGCCATGGCCTGTACCAATAGGCCGTCGATCCTTGCCTCGGGTATCCGCGTCGCGGCATTTTGAATGATGGTTTCGGCCGCGTCCCGCACGGCATTAGCATCGCCAAGCCCCAGCAACACCCCGCCAATGTCCATTTTATGAAGGATGTCCGGTGATTCGATCTTCACGACGACGGGAAATCCAATGCCTTCGGCCGCGGCAACCGCGGCCTCTGTATCGGCTGCCAGCGCACAATCGACCAACGGCAGACCTAACGCCTTTAACCGTTGCCAAGCCTCCACAGACGGCACAGGCCCAACATCTTCGGGCACCGGTGTCGTTTTTGGAAACGCCGGCGCCGGCACGGCGGTAATCCTTCGGCGGGCTTCACCAAACGCGACCAGTCCAGCCGCCGCATCGACGACCCGCTCTGTACCATTGATGATGCAAATGCCGGCGTCTCGGAGCGTCATAAGGGCTTGTTCAGGCGCCTCCAACCAACACACTAGGAACGGTTTGGTTGCGTGCGCCTTGATTTCCATGAACACGTCGACCAATAGGTCCGCATAGCCGTGCATCAACTGCAGCCAGACAATGCCCAAGTGGACTTCGGGATCGGCCAACACCAAGTGGACGCTCTCAGTCATGATCTTGGGTTCGGCCAGGAATTGCCCGGTAATATCCACCGGGTTTCCCGTGGCGCCAAAATCGGGAATCACGTTCAGCAACTTTTCCTTCGTGGCCCCGCCAAGTTCCGGGACCTTTAGCCCCAGTTCCTCGGCGCGATCCGCCATCAGCACACCGGCGCCGCCGGATTGGGTGACAATCGCAATGCCGTTGCCTTCAGGCACATCGCTGTGCGCGAAGGCCGATACCAAATCGAGCATATGCACTTCGTTCCGAGCCCGAATGACGCCGCGCTGGCGGGCAACACCGTCGAACACCG
>CAZNWX010000380.1:0-1857 GCA_964576415.1 uncultured Magnetovibrio sp.
GGTGATCGATCCCTTCGTTGGGGGCAACCGGAAAACGGCCTGCCAGGCGGGCGAAGCGCCGTTGTGGACAGCCGCGGCCATGCAGGCCCTCTCACGACCGCTGACTGCCGTCTACAGCATCGGGTTCGCATCGACGCCGCCCAAGGTCCATTCGATCCGGAAGGGTCGCTATCAGGATGCGGCGCTGTCGAGGCGTGCGCCTGCCCTGGTCCTCTGGGCGGAGGTCTTTTGGGTCGAGGTTGGTGACAAAGTGCGGCTCCGTATCACCGGACCTGATGGGGCGTCGGTCATCGATTACAGCAATGTCTTGCCGAAGCGCCAAGCACGCCGCACGATTTCCGCAGGCCGGAGGAAACGCGGCCTTTTCTGGCCCGCGGGCACCTATCACGGCGAGATCGTGATCGAGCGGCGCGACGCTGGCGGCCAAATCCAACGTTTCACCGCGCGCCGTGACGTTGAGCTGAAGGACTGAAGACAGTGCCATGAGTGACGTTTTCTTTGATGCGGGTCCGTCGCGCGGCGCGTTGTTATTGGAACTTAGATCCATTGCCAAACAGATCGACGGGTAGGGCGCCCTGTGCGGCTGCCCTACCCGGGGCGATGCGGCGCAGGCCTTTGAACCAGCCTGTCAGGACTTGCGGTAGAGGGTGGCCTGGCAGACCTTATGGGCCGCCGCGACACCCCAACCTTAGGGCTTCAACTTATCGTTTCAGGGTACGGCGCGAGACCAAGCGAGGTTGTCCGCTGAGCGACGTTCGCCCCGGCTTCGGCGTCGTGTCGGCTTCAGGCTTGGCGGCGGACTTGCGGCGCGGCCGTTTCGGGGGACAGGTGGCGAGGGCGTCATCATCGGCGAACAGCGACCCGTCGCTTTTGTCAGCCTCGGCGCGTCGTTCGATCATGTCTAAGGTGCGCTGGACCAATGGGTGATGGGCCAGCCTTTTCCGTGTTTTCTCCGCGTGTACTCGGGTCAGTTCGCCAATGCGCTTGCGAATGGTGGCTGGCTTGAGGCGCCCCTCCAAGGATCGGGCGTAGGCGGCCACGGCCCATGGATTCGCCGGCACCGGGTTGAGACCGCGGGACTGGCACCACGCGACAAAATCCTCCCAGGCCTTGTTGTTGGGAGCGCGGGTTGTGCGTCGTCGGGAAGCCGTAATTTCCATGACCTCCAACATTAACGTCGCACACCCCATCGTGAAACCCCGTGCCGCATGCGCTCTTGTCAGGCCCGAGCATTCACGCCACATAATGCTCTCAAGGAAACCGAAGGGGGATATGAGCTCGATGGTCACGGAACCGGGTTGGGAAGGATGTCGTACCTTCCTTGTGGATCGCCGCGAGGCGGAAAGCGAGACGGTCACGTCATTCTATTTGGTGCCCGAGGACGGCGGTGTGTTGCCCACTTACCGGCCTGGGCAATCCCTGGGCTTCGTCCTCGATGTACCGGACCGTATGACGCCGGTGATCCGCAATTACACTATTTCCGACAGCCCCAAGGACGCTTGCCACTACCGGCTTTCCATAAAGCGCGAACCGGCGCCGGCGGACCAGCCGGACCTGCCGCCGGGCATATCGTCCAATTATTTCCATGACCACGTCCAGGTGGGGACGAAGCTTCAGGTCCGCGTGCCTAGCGGTCAATTCGCGCTCCGCCCCAGGGGCAAGGGTCCGGTGCTGCTGCTGTCCGGTGGGGTCGGGTGCACGCCCATGATCGCCATGCTCAACGCCATCGTCGACGCGGGGTCGACCCGCAACGTCTGGTTCGTCCACGGGGTGCCCAACCGGCGCGAAAACACCATTTGCGGCCCATTTAGCCCCCTTTCGCACGCCCACCAAAAAAAACCCCCCCACAAAAGCTAA
>CAZNWX010000380.1:1867-2690 GCA_964576415.1 uncultured Magnetovibrio sp.
CCTTTGGCGGCCATGTTCGCGCCGTTGCGCAGGCCCACGATAACATCCGCGCGCACATCTGCTACAGCCGCCCTGACGACGGTGATGTTCTGGGCGAAGATTACGACAGTGCCGGCCACGTCACCGCCGAGCTGTTGCAGTCCCTGATGCCCGATACGTCGGCGCAGGTGTTCCTGTGCGGGTCGACGCCGTTCATGAAGACCCTATACAACGACCTGATCGACAAAGGATTCGACGAATTTCAGATCGTCTACGAATTTTTCAGCAACGCCTGCGAGCTGCGCGAGACCAAGCCCGAACAGGTCGCTGCCGACACGGGATTGGCGCCGGACGCGTCGTTCAAGGTGGAATTCCGCCAGTCGGGCGTCAGTGCCAGCTGGACGCCGGATGCAGGTACGATCCTCGAATTGGCAGAGGCAAATGGGGTCGAGCCGGATTTTGTCTGCCGTTCCGGCATGTGCCACAGCTGCCTTTCTGCTGTTCTGGATGGCGGGTTCGAATACACCCATGATGGGGTGGTGACACCCATGAGTGATGATGAGGTTCTCATCTGCAGTGCCCGGCCAACCAGCGACCTTGTGGTGGATGTCTGAGCCCATGGGAACTTAGCGGGCCTACCATCTGGGTTCCGCGGCGCGTGCCCGCAGCCTGGCCGAGAAGGTAGGCGAAATCAGCTGAGAGCCGCATGCTGCCGTTGGCGTTCAGACATCGCCAATCACGAACATCTGCTCGAACAATGACATGATACGCGCCACCGCGTCGCGGCGGACATGCCGCTGATCGGCTTCCCCATGGGCAGCAGGCTGCTGGAAGTCGATGATTT
>CAZNWX010000381.1:0-2680 GCA_964576415.1 uncultured Magnetovibrio sp.
TATGTTCACCAGGATCGGGTAAAACAAAAAGGGGGTGTAGATCAAGATCATCTACCAATCAATAGATACTCAACGCGCGCGCGCTGATCTTTTCGCGGTCCACGGGGACGCGCAGTTCCATGCGGTCGTTCAGCAACACGGGACTTTCCGAGGTAAGGCGTTCGACCAGGGGCGCGGCTTTGGCCGCGCCCAGGCGTGGAAAGAATTTCGATGCCGCCGTAGCTAACTCCGGCGGCGCGATGACATCGGTTTCGGGTACCGTCGGAAGCGCCTTTGCGCCGGGCAGTTGGCCAGGTGGCGACGGCGCCATCAACACCAGACCGGCCAAGTCCATGTCTTCGGCGGCAACCCCCACCAACAGCGCGCCCAAGCTGTGGCCGCAAAGGATCGGCGGACGACCCAGCTTGCGGCCGGCGGCAACGATGTCGGCGGCCATGTCGCGCACGCCGGCGGCGACAAAGGCGTCATCCTGTGCCAAGCCCCCGTGGCCGCGAATATCCAGCGCCGCCGCCGGCCAGCCGCGCCGATCCAGTTCCCGCATCCACAACCCGTAACACCACGCGCCATGGAAGGCGCCGTGCACCAGCAGGACCAGCGGCGGGCCAACCGCATTGTCGATAGCGTCGCCGAGGAACAAACGTCCGTCCCCGACCCGTGCGACACGAAGCCCATCCATGTAATCCAACGCAAATTCCATGACCCGCCCCTTTTTTCATTGGCCTGTCAGGATCATCAACCGGCCCGGCGATCAAGGAAAGTGGCAACGTCGACGAACGTCGTTGCTCACGACCCAGCAAGAATAATCAGACGGCGGCCGACCAGCGCCAGTTTGCCGGCCAATAAGGGGGCGGCTCCATACTCCGACGCGTGAGTGGTAAACAGTAGACCTCTCGAGAGGGTTGCCAAGGTAAAGCTTCTCGCCGCCGTCGCGGCCAATTTCCGGACACCCCCCTCGCGGGCCACATCAGGCCAGCACCCGAACAGCCACAGCCCAAGCGACACCGCACCGTTGACCAGAAGTGCGATGGCAAATACATCGCTGTATTCCAACAGAACATCCATGTCACCGAAGCCGGTGGCGGAACCAACCACCATGAGGACCGCAGGCAAGGCCATGAGCGCACAGAGCGCCGAGCGAGACCGGACAAGGAAGGTTATAATGGCTATGCCGCGGCACCTTCCTGTAATGAGACTGGCCGTCGGAACGCCGTCTCCAACGAATGGAAACCTAGCGGGGAGAAACGCCCAACATTCCCTAGGAGATATAAGAATTTGTAATAAATTTTATAAGCAGCGATGATCCGGATCCTGCAACAGGAGATAGGAACATGAGCGAACTAAGAGGGATCATCGCGCCGTTCACCACGCCCTTCACGGAATCAGGGAACATCGATCTGGACCTGGTGCCGATGCAGGTGGACTGGTTGATCGCGAATGGCGTGCACGGCCTGGCCGCCGGCGGCAGCACCGGCGAAGGCCACGCGCTTAGCCGCGACGAATACCGCTTGCTGATGGCAAAGACTGCCGACGCCATCGCCGGCCGCGTACCCTTGGTGGCGGGCATTATCGCCAATTCCACAGCAGAGGTGGCGGCCCGCGGCGACTTGGTCAAGGACCTAGGCGTGGCGGCACTTCAGGTGACGCCGCCGTCCTATCTGTTCCGCCCCGACGACGACGCCATGGTCCAACACTTCGACGACATTTACGCGGCCTGCGGGCTGCCAATCTTGATCTACAATGTGGTGCCGTGGTGTTATCTCTCGCCCGATTTGCTGTTGCGGATCATGGCCGAAGTTCCAGGCGTGCTGGGGGTCAAACAAAGCGCCGGGGACATGAAACTGTTCGCTGACCTGATCCGCCGCGCCAATCCTGAGAACCTGATCTTCAGCGCCGTCGACGCGCTTTTGTTTTCATCCTACCAGCTTGGGGCTCCGGGCGCCATCGCAGCGATCCTGACCGCCGCACCGGGTCCATCGGTAAAGCTCTGGGACGCCGTTGCCGCTGGCGATCTGGAGACGGCCCGCGACCTGCACGAACGCCTTATGCCCGTGTGGGATGCCATCGGTGTCGACAATATGCCTTCGCTTTGCAAGTACGCGCAATCCCTGCAAGGCCTGGATGCGGGTCTGGCCCGCAAACCCACGTCACCAGCCCGCGGCGATCAGAAAACGAGAGTTCGGGCAGCCTTGGCGGGCCTTGGCCTCATTGACGCCGCCTAGACTATCATTTCTCTTCGTTAAGTGGCGATATATCGTGCAGCCACGCTGGCACGGCGTCCCGTCCATTGGTTATTGAGGGATCTTGTCGGGCCCGGTCCGAATCAAGCGCCGCCATGACCGACAGCGACGACCCACCGCCTTTCGGAAAATCCTAGTGGTTCGGTCATGACTTCGCGGTTGATTGTCCGAAAAACTTCGCCAAGGTGGCGGTCTAGGACGTCGACCACAGCATTATCGGACCGGCATGGACCCCTTGACCCAAGGCGCGTTAGGCGCCGCCCTCCCGTTAGCAACCCAGCGCGGCAAGCCTGCCGCCGTCGCGGCTGGTTGCGGATTTCTGGCGGGTCTGGCACCAGATCTGGATATTGTATTACACGACCCGGAGGACACACTTCTGTTCCTGGAATTCCATCGCCAGTTCACCCACGCGCTGATCTTCATTCCCGTCGGCAGCGCCATCG
>CAZNWX010000382.1:0-2679 GCA_964576415.1 uncultured Magnetovibrio sp.
GTTCCGGCGACGAAGCGGGTCTTGATGGTGGTCGGCCGAGTATCGTGGCGGATCAGGTCGGCGGACGCTACCCTCAGGTCCGCTAAGGCGGCGTCGATTTCATCGGCCGCCGTATCGTCGCCGGTGAGCGCCATAAGTGTCACCTTTCCACCCAATGCGGACACGTTGCGGGCCACGTTGCCGGCGCCACCCAGCATGGCGATTTCTCTTTGGATGCGCAGGACGGGTACCGGCGCTTCGGGTGAGATCCGCGCTACCTCGCCGGTAATGAACCGATCAAGCATGACGTCACCCACGCAAAGGACGCGTGCTGATGCGATCCTTGAGACCAATTCAATGAGATCGCTGCTCATGCCTTCACAAGTCCCAACTCCAATTCCAAGGCGCCACAAAGCATCTGACCCAGCGTGATGTGCATCTCCTGAATGCGCGCGGTAGTGTTGGAGGGTACTACGAGGTAAGGGTCGGCAATGTCAGTCATGCGCCCGCCACCTTTACCCCCCAGGGCGGCGGCCACGCAACCTATGGCGCGGGCCTGACGGAGGCCGAGAATGACATTTTCGCTTTCGCCCGAGGTTGAGATCCCGATGGCCACGTCACCCGGTTTGGCTAGGGCCGTGCAAATATCTGATTGAATCCCAGATCGTTGCCGCCGGCGGTCAGCGCCGACGAATCCGTCGTCAGGGCGATGGCGGCGATGGGGTCGCGGTCGGTCTTGTAACGGATGGTTAATTCCGTGGCCAGGTGTTGGCAATCGGCAGCACTGCCGCCATTGCCGAAAAATAGAATCTTGCCACCTGCCTCGATGCTGCTCTTTGCCGCTTGTACCAAAGCGGTAAAGGGCTCTTGCAGGGCCTCGTGAGTGGCCACCCCAACCGCTGCGTGTTCGTCGAACTCGGCGTTGTAAAAGGCGTTCAGGTCCACCGTATCCCCCTAGAGATTAATGCGTTCGCCGGTCCGTAGACTATCCAGGACAGCGATTGTCGCGGCGCTGGTTTCAATCAACTCGGTCTCGTCGATGGGCGCGGGCCCGCCGGTAGTGACGGCCGCGATGAATGCCGCGGTCGCACCCCTGAAACCCTTGTCCTGGCTTCCTTTCCAAGGCGCCGTCCGGTTATCGCCAATGACTTCGAGGCTCTTGAAACTCTCGAGTATGTACGATGCGCCGCCGGCGTGGGCTTCGATTCGCTCCTTGCTAGCGCCCGTGTTGCCGCGGGCCGTGTATACAATGTTAGCGATGGAGCCGTCGGCGAATCGGAGCGCAATGGTAGCATCATCACTGGCGCCGTCGGTGACTTGTGCCGCCTCGGCGCTAACCACCGCGATGGGTTCGGCAACTAGAAACCGCGCCAGATCAATGAAATGACACGCCTCCCCCAGTAACCGCCCGCCGCCTTCGCTAGCCGCATGCACCCAATGTTCGGCCTCGATGGCGCCGGCGTTGATCCGCATCTGAATGACTTTCGGCCCAAATTGGCCCGCCAAACCGTCCCGCAAGCGTCTGGCTGCCGGCGCAAAGCGGCGGTTGAACCCGACCTGAAAGAAGGCACCATCATTTGCTTCCCGGGCCGTAACTACGGCGTTAAGGCCGTCCCAATCAAGCGCCAACGGCTTTTCCACCAGGACGTGCTTGCCGGCGGCCAGTGCCTGGGCGGTGAACGCCGCATGGGTGTCGTGCCGTGTCGAAATCATCACCGCGTTGATGGCCGGATTGTCGAAAATGGCGGCTGGGTCCGTTTCGGCGTGATCGAAACTGAAGGTTTCCTGGCCGTGTTCTGCGCTGGCGCCACGCTGTGTGACAATGGTGTGGAGATGAGCATCCGGCGCAGCCTTGACCGCTGGTAAAAGCACCGTGCGAGCGAAATTCCCGGCCCCTATGGCGCCCAGAATGCAGGTCCCAGTAACCGCCGCGCAAGCGACAAAATTAGGCCGGACGACCCGGTCCATGTCATTCGGATAGTCAAGGACCACTCCCAGGTGCGGTTCGCTCCCCCCGGTGACCAGATCATAGGCTCGTTCCGCCGCGTCGATGGAGAACCGATGCGAGATCAGGTTAGCCACGTCGAGATGTGTGGCGCGGCCCGGCGACATGAGCCGCAGGGTCTCCGCCAAGTTGTCGCGCTCTGTCCAGCGGACCCAGCCCTCTGGATATTTGACCCCCTCGTTCTCAAACTCCGTGTCATATCGGCCCGGTCCGTAGGACCGGGACACAATGATTTGCAGTTCCTTCTTCATGAAGTCGGCATAGGGGAAGGTCGTGCCCGTGAGGCCCACCATGACGACGCGGGCCCGGTCCCGAGCTAGCACAGCGGCGGTCTCGAAGGGTTCGCTCGATTCCGTGGCCGCGGCGATGATAACGCCATCACAACCCCGCCCGGCGGTCATTTCGCGTACGGCGGCCGCCAGGCCGTCGTCTGCCAGGTTGCAAGCCAACTCGGCGCCAAGCTCGCTAGCCAGTTTCAGGCGATCTGGATCATAGTCTAGGGCCACCACCCGCGCGCCCGACAGGGTGAGGAGCTGCGCCGTCAACTGGCCTACGAGCCCGCATCCCAGAACGGCGACCACATCGCCCAGCCCGGCGCCCAGGTTTCGGGCCGCGTGCATGGCGATGGCGCCTAGGGTGGCGAAGCTGGCGGCCTCGTCGGTGACGTCGTCCGGAACGGTGGCCAGAAGATTTTC
>CAZNWX010000383.1:0-1220 GCA_964576415.1 uncultured Magnetovibrio sp.
GTCGGTGCCGCATGTTCGATAATCTGGCGAATATCCCGAATACCCCGAGAGGCGCCAATCAGATTTGTTTCTGGGCCGGCGCGAAATCGTAACTCTACGTTTTCGCGCCGCAATTCTGCGGCTTCGATGGCCCGGTCGACAACAAGAAGAAGCCGATCAGTCTTGAAGGGCTTTTCGATGAAATCGTAGGCGCCGTCTTTGATGGCTGCGACGGCCGTTTCTACGGTACCGTGTCCACTCATCATCAAAACGGGAATTTCTGTGTGGTGTTTCTTGATGCGGCGAAGGATCTGCAAACCGTCCAGTTTACTGCCTTGCAACCAGATATCCAATAACACTAGGTCCGGACGGCGGTTTTCCACGGACACAAGCGCCGCTTCACTGCCGTCGGCTTGGCGGGTTTGATATCCTTCATCTTCTAGGATGCCTGCCGTGAGCATGCGGATGTCGGCTTCATCATCGACAATGAGAATTTCTTTGGCCATGTCTACGAAGCACCAGCCTGCGTTTCGGGATCGTGACCGGTATCGGTTGACGCTGTTTCCCGACGGTCTTCGGTGTTCTCGAAAATCATCGACACTTTTGCTCCGCCATCGGGGCGGTCATCCAGCACGAACCTCCCGTGATGATCTTCCATGATTTTTCGAACGATGGCCAAACCCAGTCCCGTCCCCTTTTCGCGGGTCGTCACGTAAGGCTCGGTAAGGCGTCCCTTGTCTAATGGCAGGCCGACGCCATTGTCTTCGATTGTGATCGATACGGTGCCGTTCGATCCGCCCTGAGGCGTCATGTCGGAATCGCAGTTGATGAGCCGTAAAGTGATTTGTCCTGGCTCGGAAGACAGGGATTTTTTGGTAAGTCGTGCCTCAATGGATTCCCACGCGTTCTTTAGAAGGTTCGTGAGGGCTTGCGCAATTTGACGCCGATCGCAGTTGACCATGACCGGCGTATCCGGAAGATCGATCTTGAAGACCAAATCCACATTCCGATTACGCTCGAGGAAGGCCGCTTCGCGGCAGACCTCGACGATATTCTCATTGTACATCAAAGGCTGAGGCATGCGGGCGAACGACGAAAACTCGTCAACCATCCGGCCAATGTCAGATACCTGTCGGATGATGGTATCGGTACAGGCCCTAAAGATATCCGGATCAGATGCTACCTCATCTTGGTACTTGCGTTGCAAACGTTCGGCCGACAGCTGAATGGGGGTCAATGGG
>CAZNWX010000383.1:1230-2662 GCA_964576415.1 uncultured Magnetovibrio sp.
CTCGCCACATCTGCCCAGGCTGCCTTTCGCTGGGCAGATAGTAGATCCGTAACGTCATCAAACGTCACTACGTAGCCGATAATGTCGCCATCAAGGTATTCTGCTGCCATTCGGGACAGTAGCGTGCGGTGCTGGCTAGGGCTATTAAGGCTGATTTCTTCCTGGTAGGTCCGCGCCGGCGCCGCTATCACTTTGGCGAAGAGCTCTGCCATTTCCGGCACGGCCTCATTGATCTCGGCCCCGAGCATCGCGCCAAGGTTTCGCGAAAGGAGATCTGACGCCGAACGGTTCGACAAATGGATACGGCCGTCCGCATCGAGCCCAATGACCCCTGCGGAAACGCCAGCAAGTACGGTCTCCGTGAACCGTCGTCGCTCATCCAGTTCGCGGTTCGCCGTGACCAGGCCCTCACGCTGACTTTCCAACTCGTTGGTCATGTTGTTGAACGCGCGGCCAAGTGAACTGATCTCATCTGTATCGTCGCCGACTTCCACACGTACCCCCAGGTTTCCCTGGCTAGCTTCATCTGTCGCGGAGATGAGGTTGCTGATGGGATCTGCCAACTGCGAAGACACGGTCAAACCGATCCATGCCGCCGCCAGGAGCAGCAGTAACGAAACCATTAGGAAGATGATAATGAAGCTGACTTGGATGCCGCTTCGTTCTTTCTCCATGGTTTGGTATTCGTTCACCGCTTTGCGAATGCTCTCAATATGATTGATGACCCGGGGGTCTACGTAGCGCTCTACGAGTAGGTAGGCGTCAATAAATCTGTTCAATTTAATCAGTGCTCGCATGCGATCGACGTTCTCGGAATCGAGGACCGCGATTCTGCCTTGGCTGGCCGTATTCAGCGCCTGCACGGACACGTCCTCAATCTTTTCCGTGAGACTGAAATGTGCGCGGGCGAGAATATTACCGCTGCCATCCAGGACAACAGCCTCCGTCAGGGAACGAAACGCGGACTGACTGGAAAGAACATTCTCGAACAAAGCGCGGCTGCGCATCAGTTGGGACGCATTGACGTTCAATTCGTTGGCCAAGGCGAAGGCGTCGGCTTCGATAATACGGCGGTGGTCCACTAAATATGCCTGCGCGACCACCTGAGATTGGTTCAACGCCGTTCGGACGCGTTCGGCGAACCAGCTCTGCATGCCGAAATGAAGGAAAAGTGCCGAAAATACCGCCACCAAAATGGCCGGCGTGACCGCGACAAGGCTGAACAACACGACCAACCTGACCTGCAGGCCCGAACCTGCCGCACCCCGTCGCCGGTTGGACCAAACCTGCGCCAAACGGCGTGCCACCACGGCCCCCAACAGCAAGAACAGAATGCCGTCGATATAGAGTAGGCTGAGGACCGTGTTGATATCACTGGTTTGGCCGGGCCGCTCGACGATCGTCACTACGGTCGTCGCGCCCGATAATATGG
>CAZNWX010000384.1:0-2659 GCA_964576415.1 uncultured Magnetovibrio sp.
CCAACCCGGATGAAAAGGGTTATAAGGGCCTCTCCATGTTCCTGGCTGAAAAGCCCCGTGGCGACGATGCCAACCCCTTTCCCGCCGACGGCATGTCGGGCGGCGAGATCCCGGTACTCGGCTATCGCGGCATGAAGGAATACGAGCTGTCTTTTGACGGCTTCGATGTGCCGGCGGGTAATCTGCTCGGTGAGGTCGAGGGTCAGGGCTTTAAACAGTTGATGGCGACGTTCGAATCGGCGCGCATCCAGACCGCGGCCCGTGCCGTGGGCGTCGCACAAAATGCCATGGAATTGGGCCTCAGCTACGCTCAGGAACGCATCCAATTCGGCAAACCCATCTTTGATTTCCCGCGCGTCTCGGCGAAACTCGCTTGGATGGCTGTCGAAACCATGATCGCCCGGCAGCTCAGCTACTTCGCTGCCCGCGAGAAGGATTCCGGCCGGCGTTGCGATATCGAGGCCGGCATGGCCAAGATTTTGGCCGCCCGGGTCGCCTGGTCGAATGCCGACAACGCCCTGCAAATTCATGGCGGCAATGGATATGCCCTTGAATATCCCATCTCACGTGTGCTTTGTGATGCACGCATTCTAAACATCTTTGAAGGTGCCGGGGAAATTCAGGCCCACGTGATCGCGCGGGGCTTGCTGGCAGGACGCAACTAGACGAAGACCCCCATCATGGCGACGATCAGGCCGGCAACGGATGCGGACGCGGACAGCGTAATCGCGGTCATAGATTCCTGTTATCGGGAATACGACGGCTGCGTCCTTTTGGTCGACGAAGAAGAACCAGAATTAAAATCCCCGGCCTCCTCATTCGCGGCCATAGGCGGCAGTTTCTGGATCGCGGAAGACGACGCCGAATGCGTCATCGGCACTATCGCCGTGGCGCCGGCCGACGCGCCGGGCTATGCCCGCATCCACAAGCTCTATGTAGCCAAGCAGGCTCGCAGCCAGGGACTGGGCTCAGAGCTTTGTGCGTTAGCGGAGAGAGCCGCGCAGGATTTCGGCGCCGACTGGATGATGCTTTACACGGACATTCGGTTTACCGAGGCCCACCGACTATATGAGCGTTTGGGCTACAACCGCCTTCCCGGCGAACAGAAACGTGCAGACGCCTCAAACTCGATAGAGTATCTTTACGCTAAGATCCTCAAATAGGGCTAAAGAGGACACCCTGGATGCGCTGTTGACGAACGTGAACTGGCTCGAAGTAGGTTTCAACGGCATGGTCTATTTCGTTTTGGGCCAACTTTGGCACTCACGGAGGATGTTTGGCGAGAACTGGACCGAAGTCGGCAGCGTCGATCAGATGCCCATAGACGCCATTTTAGTGCATTTGATCGGCACCTTCATTTTGTCCTGAGTGATTGGCACCACTGCGCCGGATCCCATAGCGGTGAGGGTTTTTATCGTCGCGACCATCATGATCACGGCTCAGGTTCTTCTATAACATCTCTCAGGCCGCGGCCGAGTCGTGCGGTAAGGCCATGTAGTCAGGCGACTGCATCTCTATCAGGCGCGAAACCGTGCGTTCGAACTCAAACGCCCCGTCCCCTTCCGTGTAAAGCTCAGCCGGGCCCACCTCGGCGGAACAGATGAATTTCACCTTCGCTTCGTAAAGCGCATCGATGAGGGTGACAAAGCGCTTCGCCTCGTTGCGGCTGTTCGGCCCCATGACCGGTACGTCCTTCATCACCACCGTGTGGAAGGCCTGGGCGAAGGTCAGGTAGTCACCCGGGCCCAGCGGCCGCCCGCACAAATCATCGAAGGTAGCGTAGGCAACCCCTTCGGCCGTCTTCGGCATTTCCACTTCGCGGCCGTTGACGGTGAAGGAGCGCGGCTTGGCTTCAGCGCCGATCGACAACTCCCTGAACGCCTTCTCTAGCTTACAATCTGCAGCGGCGTCAGCCGGCGTGATGTAAATATCCATCTGGCGCAGACGCTCTAGCCGATAATCCATGCCGTTATCCAGCTCAAAGACCTGCAGCTTCTCCTGGATCATGTCGATGAACGGCAGAAACAGCTCCCGCGCCAGGCCGTCCTTATAAAGTTCCGTAGGGTGCCGGTTTGATGTCGTCACGACGACGATGCCGCGCTTGAACAGGGCCTCGAACAGCCGGCCCAGGATCATCGCATCGGCGATGTCCGAGACATGGAACTCATCGAAGCATAAAAGCCAGGCGCGATCCGCGATGATTTTCGCCAGCGCCTCTACGCCGTCGCGGTTCTTGTCCATCTTCCCCGCCTTCTGGGCTTCGTAGAAGGAATGCAGGCGACGGTGAACCTCCTGCATGAAAGCGTGGAAATGGACGTGCTTTTTGAGGGCTTCGTCGACCCGGCAATGGTCGTAGAACAGGTCCATGAGCATGGTCTTACCGCGCCCGACGCCGCCATGAAAATAAAAGCCCTTGGGCGACGGCATGCGGCTGCCGACGAGACTGAGGCGCGCCAGCCAACCCGTCTTACCCATCTGCTGGGCGTAGTCGACCAACTGGTTGTCCAATGCCTGCAGGCTGGCCATGGCCTGATCCTGAACCGGATCATGGTTGATCGTGCCATCCTTTAACAGTGACCGATATGCATCCAGAGGCGAGGTGGTCACGAGACCGGCACCAACCCGGGCGCTGCGGCCATGGTGGCTTCCATCTCGCGGC
>CAZNWX010000385.1:0-2657 GCA_964576415.1 uncultured Magnetovibrio sp.
ACAGGAACACTTCTATCTGGAGGGCCAGGTGGCGTTGGCTGTGCCGGGCGAGGACGGTGATGTCACCGTTCATAGTTCCACGCAGCATCCAAGCGAAGTCCAACATACCATCGCCAAGGTCCTGGGCCTGACGAATAATGCGGTCACTGTCGAGGTCCGCCGCATGGGCGGGGCCTTCGGCGGCAAGGAAAGCAATGGCAATCTGCCGGCTGCGGCTGCGGCGCTAATCGCTTCGAAGACAGGCCGAGCCGCCAAGGTCCGCTATGATCGTGATCAAGATATGATCATGACGGGCAAGCGTCATGATTTCCGCATTGACTACGAGGTGGGTTTCGACAATGACGGCCGTATCGAAGGCATTGACTTCCAGCAAGCTGGCCGGTGTGGCATGTCTTATGATCTTTCCGTACCCATCTGCGATCGAGCCATGTTCCATGCGGACAACAGTTACTATCTGCCTAATGTGAAGATCACATCCTACCGATGTAAAACCCATACGGTCTCTAACACGGCGTTTCGGGGGTTTGGTGGACCACAGGGCATGGTCGGCATTGAGCGCGTGGTGGATGAGATTGCCCATTATCTGGGTAAGGACCCCATCGAGGTACGGCGTGCTAATTTTTATGATCCGAAAGGCGCGGTTAACGATCGCGCCGTCACGCCTTACGACATGACCGTCGAGGACTGTGTTATTGATGAGATCGTCGCCGAACTGCGCGACAGCGCGGATTACGATAAACGCCGCACCGACATTCGGGAATGGAACCAAACCAGCCAAACTCTCAAAAGGGGGATCGCACTCACACCGGTGAAGTTCGGTATCTCGTTCACGCTTACCTTCCTCAATCAGGCTGGCGCCCTCGTTCATGTCTACAACGACGGTTCAATCCACCTGAACCACGGTGGCACCGAAATGGGGCAGGGCCTGTTCACCAAGGTGGCCCAAGTGGCGGCCCGATCGTTCCAAGTTGACATCGACCGGATTAAGATTACGGCGACCCATACCGGCAAAGTTCCTAACACGTCAGCGACAGCAGCCTCCAGTGGTTCGGATTTAAACGGTATGGCCACGGCGGATGCCTGCGCGAAGATCAAGAAACGGCTTCATGACTTCGCTGTCGAACGCTGGCAGACGTCGCCTGATGAGGTGGAATTCTTTCCTGGTGGGGTAAGGATCGGCAGCGACACGGTGTCCTTTGATGAATTGATCAGCCAGGCCTATCAGGCGCGTATCCCACTATCGGCCACCGGGTTCTATGCGACGCCAAAAATTAATTGGGACAAAGTGCAGGCCAAAGGCCGGCCGTTTTTCTACTTCGCTTACGGGGCCGCTGTCACCGAAGTCGCCATTGATACCCTGACGGGTGAGAACCGTATGCTGCGGGTTGATATTCTGCATGACGTGGGCAAGTCTTTGAATCCGGCCATCGACCTCGGTCAAATCGAGGGTGGGTTCATTCAGGGCGCCGGCTGGTTAACGACAGAGGAGCTTTGGTGGGATGACCAAGGCCATCTTTGCACGTATGCGCCGTCGACATACAAGATCCCAACCCTGGGCGACCGCGCACCCGATATGCGGATCAACATCTGGGCTCCGGGCGAAAATGAGGAGCAGACGATCCATCGATCCAAGGCGGTCGGCGAACCGCCATTGATGTTGGGCATTTCTGCATTGATGGCATTGTCTGACGCGGTTTCCGCTGCCGGCGACTATGTGCATTACCCACAATTGGACGCGCCGGCCACGCCGGAACGTGTGCTTGCGGCCGTGCGTGGTGTGAGTGCGAAGCGGGATACGGCGGGATGACACCAGAATGGCTCACCAATCTCCACGAGACGGTGACTGCCGAAGGTGGCGCTGTTCGCGTCACTATCATTCGAGCTGACGGTTCGGTGCCGCGCGACGTCGGCGGCGCCATGACCGTGGGTCGAGCGGCATTCACCGGGACAATCGGCGGCGGTGCACTGGAATTGACGGCCCTTCTCGCCGCCAGGGATCTGTTGGATGGCTATGTTGCGGTCACAGAACCGCAATGGCGGCGCGAGGTTCGCAACTTTCCTCTTGGTCCGGCGCTTGGTCAGTGTTGTGGCGGATTTGTCCAGTTGTTGTTCGAACCCGTGGGGCTGGCAGAGCTTCGCGATGTGCCCGTTGCCAGTTCCGAAGATGCGCTCCTCGTGCGGCCCATCAAGCCGGGTCAGCCCTGGCGATTTGCAATACATCGTAAGGACGATCGCGAGGCATGGCCGTTGGGGGTTCGTGGTTACGTTCGGGAATGTCTCTCTGGCACTCGTGGCCGCGATGCCGCCTTGATTTCAGGCTGGTTTATCGAGCCTGTGAACGTTTCAGCCCAACCTTTGTTTCTTTACGGTGCCGGACATGTTGGTCGTGCCGTAATCAAAGCGTTTGTCGATCTGCCGTTCGAAATCTATTGGGTGGACACCGACGCGGAACGCTATCCCTCGGATTTGCCCGAGAACGTGGTAAAATTGGTTGCGACGGATCCGGCAGATGCGGCCCGACACGCCCCACCCGGCGCCTGGCACGTGATAATGACTTATTCTCATGCCATCGACTTCGATGTTTGCCGGGCGGTCATGGAGCACGGTGTTTTTGGCTACATTGGATGGTCTATTAGGCGTGGTCGGTAAAACGCTTG
>CAZNWX010000386.1:0-2637 GCA_964576415.1 uncultured Magnetovibrio sp.
GCGCTTGATCCAGCAGGGACAAGGCATCGGCGAACGCGCCTTGGCGGACGTAGGCGAGCCCACCGGCGGTCAGTGCCTCCGGGTCGTCATCTCCTGTCTCGAGAACCGCATTTAGCAAGTTGACGCCCTCGTGGAACCGGTCCGCTGTATCAAGAAGAACACATGCCAGCAGAACGCGCCGCGGGCGGTAGCCGGCCAAAGCAGTCTCCAGGGCCCGGCAAATAGCCTCTACCTCCGAGCCCAGCATCCGTCGCTGGAATGGCCCCCGTGTCTCGGCCGCGGCCCAAGACTTCGCTGCGGAGTCCACCGCCGCCCTCAACTCGCCTGTACCAGCCAGGGCGCGTGCCAACGTCGGCAAGATATCCACGCGCTCCGCGGCCACGCCCGCCAACGCTATCAAGGCTTTGTCGGCCCGGTTCAGGAGGACCGAGGCTTGCGCGATGAGACGCAGGTCATCTTCGGCGCATCCGGCAATGAAGTCTTCGCCAGGCACACCTTCATCGGTCACAACATCAATCACGGCCTGCAAAGCGGCGGCGCGTTCGCCTCCTCCGTGACCAGCGGCCACCGTTTGCATGACGGCGTGGGCATTGCGCACATTCCCCTGACGCAAATAGGCCACCGCCAGGTCCATCTTCAGATCAGGATCATTGGGGCGTTGATCTAGGGCGCGTTTCAGTGCCGTCGTGGCGCGAGGCGCCGGCCCCTCGCGGGTCAACAGCGCTAGACCATAGGTATGCAACACATCCGCGTCATCCGGCGCGGCAGCGGCCAGGTCGGCGCAGACTGCTTCGGCGATATCGGGGCGCCCGTGTCGCAATCGGTCCTTGGCCACGGCTATCAACTCGGCCATGCGCGCGATCTTCCGTTCAAGAGGGTCCGGGCGCCACTGGTTTTTGGCGGCCAGACCTCTGATCCTCTAAGTCGGCATGGTGTCGTCAGCAAAAGCTTTTTGCATATCGCTCCACCAAAATGATAACGAAGATCGAGCTTCATCTTATTCCACGACCTACTCTAAAGAGAACTGTTTCTCCAGAACTTTGACGATGTGATGCACTGTACCGGACCAGTCCTCGTCATGGCGAGCGTAGTGGAACGTCGTAGTCGGCGTCCAGGGGTCGTAATCCAAACCGAAGACATACGGATTGAGCAGCCGCGAAGCGACGTGCCCCGGAGTTCCGACGGCGCCGGCAAAGGTCGAAATCCAACAACGGCCACCGACGATACAGTCGAGGGCCGACACCAAGGCAGTGACACCCTCCAAGTCGTTGGTCAAATCGAGGTCGTCAAAAACAGTAATCGCTTCGGCTCCGTGGCGGGCGTGCGCTGCGGCCGTTGCCATCTGCCAATCGGTCCTCTGCAAATTGATGACGTGAACGTCCTTCCTGGCGAGGAGCGGGTCCCAGTCCGTCAATTCTGTCGTCAGCGGCGATTTTACCCAGGACTTATTTCCTGACTTCCAACCAATCCCGATCTTCGGTCCGCCGCCAAGTGCCGCCAGGCGTTCTTGCCAGGCCTCGACCCGTGTCGGATCAGGCACAAGAAATTCTCCTGAAGCCGGAAATTCGGCAACGCTGCCGCGGAAATGTCGGGGCAGCGAGAGAAGCGGAACGTGGTAATCGTACCCCTCGAACGTCCGCGTCAAATCCTCGGGAACCACCTCGATATGCGAAAACGTGCGCTTATATAAGGTTTTCAGCCGCGCCGAGCATTCAAAGGTGACCCGGCAATCCTTGGCGTAATCTAGGAAATCGCCAAGGCAGGTGGAGAACCGGAGTTCGTCGCCAATTCCTTCTTCACGCCAGATAAACACAGATCTACCGGTTAGCGGTTCACCCTCCCACTGGGGCATCGGGAAGTCTCGCGTCGCACTATCCCGGCGCCAGTATTCTAGACGACTTTCGTAGTACTCCCACCCCTCCTGAATACGGCCGACAGCGAGGGCGGCGACGGCCATTTGGGATCGCACTTCGGCGTCCTCAGGAGCCAGTGCAGCCGCGCCGACGAACGTCGCTAGTGCCTCCTGATGGCGATCAGTTATGCCGAGCACCGTGGCAAAATGGATGCGGGCGTCGATAGCGCCGTGATCTTTTTCAACGGCGACAGCCAGTACTTTATCAGCATCCGCGATACGACCAGCAACCAAGAATGCGTGACCAAGGCCTGTCAAATCCGCTGCCGAGAGATCTTCAACATCGATTACCCGATCGGCCAAGACGATGGTACAGGTGGCCAGGAGCCGCCGCAATTCCAGGTTTTCGGGAGCGAGTTCGCACCCAATCGAGAGGTATTGTTCAGCGGCGATGAAATCCCCAAGTTTGAAACGCGCCAAACCAGCGCCGAGGAAATAGTCGGCGCAATCAGCATCCATCTTCTGCGCTCGGTTGAGCTTCTCGATACCCTGGTCGAAGGTCCGAGTCTTTTCCAACAAGGCTGTGCCGAGTATCGCCAAGGTCGGCGCATGATCTGGCCGGATTTCGTCGAGGGCTTTCGCCAGGAACTCCGTTTCCTCGAGGTGCTCACGGCGCTGTTCGGGACTGAAGTTGAGGGTATCGCGACGTAGCCAGCGGCAGACCTGAAGTGCGTCGTCCAGTTGTCCGACGCCAGCCAA
This sequence comes from uncultured Magnetovibrio sp., assembly GCA_964576415.1. Lineage (GTDB taxonomy): Bacteria > Pseudomonadota > Alphaproteobacteria > Rhodospirillales > Casp-alpha2 > UBA3470. The sequence goes on from CAZNWX010000386.1 coordinate 2,612, forward strand.
GCCACGCATCAGAGCAGGGAAAGCGT
>CAZNWX010000387.1:0-1213 GCA_964576415.1 uncultured Magnetovibrio sp.
GACGTCCAGGGCCGTGGTCGGTTCATCGGCAATCAGGAGCTCGGGGTCGTTGGCGAGGGCCATTGCGATCATCACGCGCTGCTGCTGCCCGCCCGAGAACTCGTGTGGGAGCGCGGTCAGGCGTTCCGTGGCACTCTCCAGGCCGACCAGGGTGAGGAGTTCCACCACGCGGGCGTGGGCCTGGTTGGGCGTTATATTCTTATGTAGCAGCAGGACCTCGGCGATCTGCTTATCAATGGAGTGAAGCGGGTTGAGGCTGGAGAGGGGTTCCTGGAAGATCATGGCAATGTCGTCGCCCCGGAGTTGGCGCATCCGCCCGTCGGCGACGCCCATGAGTTCCTCGCCTTTGAACTTCACGGAGCCCGTTGGATGATGCGCCAGGGGGTAGGGGAGGAGTTGCATCACCGATAAGGCCGAGACGGATTTCCCTGATCCCGATTCTCCAACCAGTGCCACCGTTTCCCCACGATTGATGTAGAAGGAGACACCGCGCACGGCCTGCACCTCACCGGCGCCGCGGCCGAATGAGACGGAAAGGTCGTTGATCGCGAGGAGTTTGCTCATCTGTAGACCTTTCTGGGATCAAAGGCGTCACGCACGGCCTCACCGATGAACACCAGGAGTGAGAGCATAAGCGCGATGATGCAGAAGCCGGAAATCCCCAACCAGGGCGCGTTCAGGTTGGCCTTGCCTTGGTTCAACAACTCACCCAGTGACGGCGACCCGGCGGGGAGGCCAAAGCCTAAGAAGTCGAGCCCTGTCAGCGTAGTGATGGAGCCCGCCAGGGTGAACGGCATGAAGGTAATGGTGGCGACCATAGCGTTGGGTAGCACGTGCTTGTAGATAAGTACGAGGTCGGAGACGCCCAAGGCCCGTGCGGCGCGGACAAAATCCAGGTTGCGGGCACGCAGGAACTCGGCCCGGACCACGCCGACGAAACCCATCCAACTGAACAGCAAGAGTAGCCCCAGCAGCCACCAGAAATTAGGCGTGATAATACTTGCCAGGATGATCAGCAGATAAAGCACGGGCATGCCGGCCCAGATCTCGATGAAGCGTTGCCCCAACAGATCGATGAGGCCACCGTAAAACCCCTGGAACGCACCGACGGAGACGCCAACCATGGCGCTGATGATCGTCAACACGAAGCCAAACAGGACTGAGATCCGAAAGCCATAAATGAGGCGCGCAACTACGTCGCGGCCCTGGTCGT
>CAZNWX010000387.1:1223-2604 GCA_964576415.1 uncultured Magnetovibrio sp.
ATAACGGCGGCGCGCACGGCCGGGGGGGCCGTGGGGGTCCGGGGGGTGCGGGTGGGCGGCGGTGGGGGGGGGGGGGGCGGCAACGGAAAGGGCGTAGTTCACCGTGTCGAAGCTGAAGCGGATGGGCGGCCACAGCATCCAACCCTTTTCGTTGATCAACTCGGCGACGAATTCGTCGCGGTAGTCGGCCTCGGTCTGGAACTCGCCGCCAAAGGCGGTCTCCGGGTAGGCGACGAAGGCGGGGGTGTAAAACTCCCCATTGAAGCTGACCAAGAGCGGCTTGTCGTTGGCGATGACCTCGGCCAACAGGGTCACGATGAAGAACACCAGGAAGATCCAGAAGGATACGAAGCCCCGGCGGTTGCGCTTGAAGTTCTCGATACGCCGGCGCGTGATTGGCGTGATCCGCATCCCGAGGAATTTCTCGGTCTTCAGGGCCTGTTCGGTCGTGGCGGGATGGGCCGGAGTGTCGATCATGGCTAGACGTCCCGGGCCTCGAAATCAATCCGAGGATCAACGATATGATACATGATGTCGCCGATGATCCCCATGAGAAGGCCCAGCAGCGTGAAGAAATAAAGTGTGCCGAACATCAGCGGGTAGTCGCGCTTCACCACTGCCTCAAAGCCCAGGAGGCCGAGCCCGTCGAGGGAGAAGATCACCTCCGTCAGGAGCGCGCCGGTGAACAGGATGCCGAAAAACGCGCTCGGGAAGCCGGCGATAACGATCAGCATGGCATTCCGAAACACATGGCCGTAGAGCACCTGATTGCGTTTCAGGCCCTTGGCCCGGGCTGTGGTCACGTACTGTTTGTTAATCTCCTCGATGAAGGAGTTTTTGGTAAGCATGGTCAGGCCTGCGAACCCGCCGATGACCATGGAGATCACGGGCAGCGTCAAGTGCCAGAAATAATCTGCTACCTGCTGGATCCAGGTGAGGTCATCGAAATTGGGGGATGTGAGGCCGCGCAGTGGGAACCAGTCGAAATACCGTCCGCCGGCGAACAGGACGATCATCAGAATGGCGAAGAGGAAGCCAGGTACGGCGTTGCCGAAGATCACCACGCCCGAGGTCCAGACGTCGAAATGGGAGCCGTCGCGGACTGCCTTCGACACGCCCAGGGGTATGGAGATGAGATAGACCAGGAGCGTTGTCCAGATCCCTAACGAGATGGAGACGGGCATCTTGTCGATGACCAACTGCGCCACGGAGCGGTCCTGGAAATAGCTGAGGCCGAAGTCGAACTTGATGTAGTTGCCCATCATCAGGAAGAAGCGCTCGTGGAGGGGCTTGTCCAAGCCGAACTGCTTCTCAATTTGTTTAATGAGCTCATGCGGTAGGCCCTGGGCGCCACGGTAGCGGCTCGTGCCTCCATCGACCG
>CAZNWX010000388.1:0-2602 GCA_964576415.1 uncultured Magnetovibrio sp.
GCCCTGCAAGCGCTTATCAATATGGCGTCCTCGGTGAACTTGATGCCACCCAAGGGCATGACGCTGCCGTTTATCACCTATGGAGGTTCGTCGACCCTGGCGCTCGGTTTCGCGCTCGGCATGGTATTGGCCCTGACCCGATATCGGCCTGGCCGGGGAGGGACGCCATGAGTGCACCTCTGGTCATCTTGGCGACCGGCGGTACCGGCGGGCACGTGTTTCCTGCGGAGGCCTTGGCCGGCGAACTGGCCGCGCGCGGTTATCGGCTTGCGCTGGTCACTGATCATCGTGGCGATGCGTTTAGCGGCGTCCTTGGTGATCTCGAGACCCACCGCATCCGAGCCGGTGGCATCGCCGGGAAGAAGCTGATTGACATAATCCACAGTGGTTCCGAATTGGCCATCGGATTGTTCCAGGCCCGTGCCTTGTTGCGTAGATTAGTCCCTCAGTTGGTGATCGGATTTGGTGGTTATGCCTCCGTGCCCACCATGCTGGCGGCGGGCCTCGGCGGTTATGCGGCGGCGATCCACGAACAAAACGCCGTTCTGGGCCGCGCCAACCGCATGCTGGCTTCCCGGGTCAAGAAAATCGCCACCTGCTTCGATAACGTCGCCGGCGTGCCCGAAGGCATGGATACCAAGGTGGTGTGTACCGGCATGCCAGTGCGTCCGGCGGTGATTGCGTGCCGGCACACGCCCTATCCGGAATTGGATGACGACAGTCCGCTTCATCTGCTCGTATTCGGCGGATCACAAGGCGCAGGGGTGTTAAGTGACGTGGTGCCCCACGCCGTCGGCCGCCTGGGGGGGCATTTGAAGCAACGGCTTCGGATTACCCAGCAATGCCGACCCGAAGATCTGGACAGCGTCCGTGACGAGTATGCGAACGCCGGCATCGCGGCTGAGCTGGAAATATTTTTCGACGACCTTCCCAAGCGAATTGGCGCTTCGCATCTGGTGATCGGGCGGTCCGGCGCGTCAACCGTCGCAGAACTGACGACTATCGGTCGGCCGGCGATTCTCATCCCCTACCCCAGTGCCACGGATGATCATCAGTCCGGTAACGCCCATGCCATCGACGAAGCGGGTGGGGGCTGGCTGATCAACGAGGCGGCGTTCACCGCCAATGCGTTGGCGAAGCGGTTGGATTCCCTGTTCGGCCTGCCGGCCGTTCTTCAGCGGAGCGCTGCCAACGCCTGGGCTGCCGGCCGTCCCGAAGCGGCCATCGATCTGGCGAACTTGGTGAGCGGCATAATTTTAAATGACACCAACGGCAATGGTGCGACCAGCGGGAGGGCCGCGGAATGAGACGACTTCCTCTGGACCTGGGAGCCATTCATTTCGTCGGTATCGGTGGCATCGGCATGAGTGGAATCGCTGAGGTCCTGCATTCCTTGGGCTACGCGGTCCAGGGCAGTGATATCGGAGAGGGTGCTAACGTTCTTCGCCTGCGTGAGCTGGGCATTTCCGTATTCGTCGGTCATGCGGCGGAGAATTTGGGTTTGGCGCAGGTGGTGGTCGTATCTTCGGCGGTGAAGGCAGACAACCCCGAGGTTGTGGCCGCTCGAGACAACTTAGTGCCGGTGGTGCGGCGCGCCGAGATGCTGGGCGAGTTGATGCGCCTAAAATGGTCCATCGCCGTCGGCGGCACCCATGGTAAAACGACGACCACGTCCATCATCGCGGCGCTGCTGGATGCGGCGGGCATGGACCCCACCGTGATCAACGGGGGCATCATCAACGCCTGGGGCTCGAACGCACGGTTGGGCACGGGCGATTGGATGGTTGCCGAAGCGGACGAATCGGATGGCACCTTCCTGAAGCTGCCGACCACCGTCGCGGTGGTTACCAACATTGATCCCGAACACATGGAACACTACGGCTCCTTCGATAAGCTGCGCGACGCCTTCGACGCGTTCGTCGAGAACATTCCGTTTTATGGGTTTGCGGCGCTGTGTGTTGATCATCCTGAAGTGCAGGCGATGATCCCCAGGGTGTCCGACCGACGCCTGGTGACCTACGGGTTTAGCCCACAGGCGGACGTGCGGGCGATCAACCTGCATCCGGGCCCCGGCGGTACGCGCTTTGATGTCGTGGTCACCGACCGGAATTCCCGGACGGAACGGACCATCGAAGGTTTGAGCCTGCCCATGGTGGGCGATCACAACGCCCAGAATGCTTTGGCCGCCGTTGCCATCGCGGCGGAAATGAACCTCGATAACGATGTCGTCCGCAAAGCGCTTTCGGGCTTCGCCGGCGTGAAGCGGCGCTTCACCCAGACCGGCGACGTGGACGGTACCATTATCATCGACGACTACGGCCATCATCCGGTGGAAATCACCGCCGTACTTAAGGCGGCCCGCGCCACGGCGCACGGCAAGGTCATTGCCGTCGTGCAGCCGCACCGTTACACCCGGCTCCGCGATCTGTTTGAGGATTTCTGTACCTGCTTCAACGACGCCGACGCGGTCATCGTTGCCGACGTCTACAAAGCTGGCGAAGCGCCCATTGCCGGGGCCGATCGCGACGCCCTGGTGGAGGGATTGCGCCATCACGGCCATCGCGTGGTCAAAGCGTTGGAAGGGCCAGAGCACCTGGCGGGT
>CAZNWX010000389.1:0-2598 GCA_964576415.1 uncultured Magnetovibrio sp.
CCGGATCTACGCTGAGCAGCATCAGACCAGTCTGTCCGGCGCGGTGCTTGGCAGCGCTGGCACGGACCTGGCCGGCCGTGGAAAAATGAATGAACCCGTCCGCTACGTCCTGCGAAGACCCGGCGTAGGATCCGGTCTGTTCCGCCGTCGCCCATTCGTCGCACCGGCATATATGATAAATCAAGCCGCTCATTATGTCTCGGAGGTTAGACCATAGGTGGCAGGAAATACAGGCCTGGACCTAGTCGCGCTTGGACTTGACCCGATATCTGAATGCGCACACCAAATACGGTCCGCCCACCATAAACTGACTTGAACCTAGGCCGACGAAAGGGTGATTTTAGGAAATATTCGAAAAAGCGACGATTAAGCTCAGATCGGTGCCCTTAAAGACACCGTCCAAAAAATCCGAGCCAACGTATGACAAATGAGATCGCTGGGTTATGCTCATCGCTATCATGCGAGTACAGAAGTTCACCACCAACTTATGCCAGCGAATCATTGATTTGGTCGGTTCGACCAAAACCATGGACGACGCCGTCACGCCAGTGACGTCGGACCGGCGCTGATCCCTGCTGGCCTGGTACATCGCCCCGTCGTTCGTGTAGGAACTCAGCCGTGTCCCAAGAAACCGCCGTCCTGTTCGCCAACGAGGCCTTCTACCTCACCTTCACCAACCGTGACGCAGACGCCATGGACGCCATCTGGTCCACGCGCGATACGGTGACCTGCATCCATCCCGGGTGGCCGCCTCTTCGCGGCCGCAAGCCGGTGGTGCAAAGCTGGCGCGATATCCTCGCTAATCCCAACGCACCGAAGATCACCTGCCAGAATGCCCGCGCCTACGTCGATGCCACCATGGCCTACGTGCTTTGCACCGAGGTCCTAGCCGGCGGCCAACTGGCGGCGACGAACATCTTCGTAATCGAGGACGGGACTTGGAAAATGGTTCATCATCAGGCCGGCCCCATGCCGGAGACTGCGCCCGAACCACCCACAAAGAAACCGACGTTGCAGTGACCGGGACAGGAGGCCTCCACGCACCGATTAGGCCTTGAGTTCGAGACTGTGAGCCTGGATTGGTTGTTGCACGACACATCAACGGCCGATGCCGTCCTTGCCGCCACGCTGTTGACCGCCAGCACCCAAACCTAGGGCAACGAGGTCTATTTCAACGCCCCAGTCTCGGCCACTTCCCTGCCCAACGCCCACGCCGCTGTCGACGCCTGTGAGATCGCCCTCTGGCTGGCCAGCAGTTGCATTACCATTGGCTAAGGGCGGATCCCAATATCGCAGCTGATGAAAACCACCTGACCTTGCCGTGCAACATCTTCTCGGACATAGACGGCTAAATGAAAAGCTCGCCGTCGTCTGGCCCGGAACGGAAGTTGGAGTAACTCTGGCCTAAAGCGCGTCGTTACCGGTCTCGCCGGTGCGGATACGCATGGCCTGGGCCACCTCGAGGACAAAAATCTTGCCGTCCCCGATCTTATCGGAATGGGCCGCTTGTTGAATGGCCTCGACGACACTGTCCACCTGATCGTCGTCGACCACGAGATCAAGCCGCACCTTAGGCACAAAATCGATCACGTATTCGGCGCCACGGTAGATTTCCGTCTGGCCTTTCTGACGTCCGAAGCCCTTCGCCTCGGACACGGTCAAACCCTGGATGCCGAGCTCGGTCAACGCCTCGCGCACAGCATCCAATTTGAACGGCTTGATAATGGCCATTACCAGTTTCATGGTCGTTCCCCCTTCTTTGCCGTGCGTTCCTAGAAGTTGTAATCCCGTTCACCGTGGTAGGACAAATCCAAACCTTCGGTGATTTCGTCATCATTGGCGCGCAGGCCGCCCCCAAGAGCACCAGCCACCTTGCAGATCACGAAGGTCACTACGCCGCTCCAGGCGACGGTCGCGACAACGCCAATCACCTGGGTGACAAACTGTCCGCCCATGGTGCCGCCTTCGCCGAACCCGGCACCGCCAAGGCCTTCGGCCGCGAAGACCGCGACCAGAAGCGTGCCAAGAATGCCGCCAACGCCGTGCACGGCAAACACGTCCAGGGAATCATCCAACTTCCAGATCTCCTTAACTAGGCCCACTGCATAGTAGCAAATAAACCCGCCGGCTAGACCGATGCAGATACCGCCAATGGGACCGACGAAGCCGGAGGCCGGTGTGATCGTCGCCAGGCCCGCGATGGTGCCCGTGACGATACCAACCAGAGAAGGCTTCCCAAACTTCTTCCATTCGATGAAAACCCAGACCAGCGACGCCGTCGCCGCCGACAGGTGCGTGACCGTGATCGCCATGGCTGCACTACCCCCGGCGGCAAGCGCCGAGCCGCCGTTGAACCCGAACCAGCCGACCCACAACATGGCCGCGCCTGCCATGGTCAGACCCGGGCTGTGTGGTGGATGCAAGTGGGTAGGAAACCCTTGCCGGTTGCCCAGCATCTTGACCAGCACCAGCGCCGAGACCCCTGCCGTAGCATGCACAACCAAGCCGCCGGCGAAATCAAAGACCCCCATCTCGGCCAGCCAGCCGCCGCCCCAAACCCAAAGGCAAACTGGCGCAAAGACAAAGAACAACCAAAGC
>CAZNWX010000390.1:0-506 GCA_964576415.1 uncultured Magnetovibrio sp.
AAGAGGTAGAGGACTTATGGAAAAATTCACCAAGTTGACGGGCGTCGCGGCGCCTATGAACATGATCAACGTCGACACGGACATGATCATCCCCAAGCAATTCCTTAAGACCATCAAGCGTTCCGGCCTCGGCCAGCATCTGTTCGACGAAATGCGCTTCAACCGCGACGGCTCGGAAGTGGAGGACTTCGTTCTCAACAAGCCGGCCTACCGGAAGGCGTCCATTCTGGTCGCCGGCGACAACTTTGGCTGCGGCTCGTCGCGCGAGCACGCACCTTGGGCGTTGTTGGATTTTGGCATCAAGTGCGTGATCTCCACGAGCTTCGCCGACATCTTCTACAACAACTGCTTCAAGAACGGCATCCTGCCCATCAAGGTCTCTAAAGAACAGTTGGATGCCCTCATGGACGACGCCGAACGTGGTGCCAACGCGACGTTGAGCGTTGATCTAGAGAACCAGGTAATTCAGGGCCCGGACGGTGGCGAGATCAAATTTGAGATTGACG
>CAZNWX010000390.1:516-1352 GCA_964576415.1 uncultured Magnetovibrio sp.
CCTGCTGAATGGCCTTGACGACGTTGGCCTCACCATGCAGGTGAACGATAAGATCGACAACTTCGAGGACCAGCAGAAGGCCGGGCAACCCTGGCTGTATGCGGCTGAGTAATTAGTTATTCCCCTCAACCCTCCGGTTTTACGGGCCCTTACCTCTCTCCAAGGGAGAGGGGATTGGGTTCGTCCTCTCCTTCCCTGGGGAGAAGGACAGGATGAGGGGAATTAAGGATTAAGAGGGATACGTACAATGGCTGCCAACAAGAAACTGCTTTTCCTGCCGGGTGACGGCATCGGCCCGGAAGTCATGGGCCAGGTCCGTAAGGTCATCGACTGGCTCGACAACCGTCGCCATGTGTCCTTCGATCTGGACGAAGACCTGGTCGGTGGTGCGGCCATCGACACCCATGGCACATCCTTGACCGATGCGACCTTGGACAAGGCCATGAATGTGGACGCCGTTCTATTGGGCGCCGTCGGCGGACCCAAGTGGGACAACGTCGCCCGTGATATCCGCCCGGAAGCTGGGCTCCTTACGCTTCGTAAGGACATGGATTTGTTCGCCAACCTACGCCCGGCCAACTGCCTGCCTGCCATGGCCGAAGCGTCCAGCCTTAAGGAAGATCTGGTGTCTGGGCTGGATATCCTAATCGTCCGCGAAAGCACCGGGGGTGCGTATTTCGGCCAGCCAAAGATGATTGAGGATATCGAAGGTGGCCGGCGCGCTGTTGACACGCAGGTTTACACCACCGCCGAGATCGAACGGGTCTGCCGCGTTGCCTTTGACCTGGCCGGCAAGCGGAACGGCAAGCTGCATTCCGTGGAGAAGGCCAACGTTA
>CAZNWX010000390.1:1362-2585 GCA_964576415.1 uncultured Magnetovibrio sp.
CGTCTTGTGGCGTCAGGTCGCCACCGAGATCGGCAAGGAGTTCCCGGAGATTGAGTTGGAACACATGTATGCCGACAACTGCGCCATGCAGTTGGTCCGTGCGCCGAAGCAGTTCGACGTCATTGTCACCGACAACCTGTTCGGCGACATCCTGTCCGATTGTGCGGCCATGCTGACTGGATCGCTTGGAATGCTGCCGTCTGCGACCCTCAGTGGTGCGGATCAGAGCGGCCGCCGCCGCGCCATGTACGAACCGGTGCACGGCTCCGCCCCTGACATCGCCGGTGAGGACAAGGCCAACCCGCTGGCCACCATCCTGTCCTTCGCCATGATGCTCCGCTACAGCTTCGGCGACGGCGACAACGCCGATCTCATCGAGGATGCGGTGAAGAACACGCTAGCTCGGGGCATCCGCACGGGCGACATCATGCAGGACGGCATGGAACTGGTGTCGTGCTCCCAGATGGGGCAGGCGCTAACGGAGGAATTGGATAAACTCGCCGTCTGAGTATTCCCGCTGAACTTTCAAAACCGCGGCCCGCTCTCGGGCTGCGGTTTTGTATTGCGCGAATTCCATGACCGGATTTTAGGGCCCCATGAGTACGTTGATCACCTTCTACCTACCTCGACGCATGCGACGCAACGGATCCCTCACAAGGGAGGCCAGGGCATAGGCGCGTGATTTTTTGATTGTGTCGAACTTACAGCCCGCTGGCTTCTGGGGGGGTGTTTTTGGAGCAGGTCGATGACAACGGCAACGAACACGATCACGCCGGCCTTCAGCTTAAAGACATCGGTCAGCGAAGCGGAATGGTGGCGGATTCATGCGCTCCTCTGTCGTGCCCTGTTCGACGGCGACCCGGCCTATGACGAGGACCACCCGGGCAACTGAAACACCGGCTGCCGGCTCTGTTTGCGGAAGGTGAGCTCATGGGCACGCCCCGGATCCAGTTCAACCATCCCGTCTGGGCGATCATCCGCTTGGTCGCCGTCGACCCAGAACGACCAGGCTTTGGTTACGTTGCGGTAATGATGAAGATGGCCGAGGGGTTTATCTATGAGTAGGACTGGCGCCAGGTGCGCTTGCACGCCAAGTCGGACGCCATTGGGCTCTGCTGGCGCTAAGGCTACCGGGAGGTCCGTTGGGACGAACTGCCCCAGGACCCGAAGGGCATTAACATGGATAAGCATCTATAAGGTGGTTGTCCCTTGCGTTTTGGCGC
>CAZNWX010000391.1:0-2581 GCA_964576415.1 uncultured Magnetovibrio sp.
AACGGCCTGATACCGATCCGTTGGTGATCCACTCGCAGACCGCGACAGAGTATTGGCAGCGCCGCGGTTCCCTGGTGCACACGGATACGCAAGGCAACGATCTCGAACAGCCTGAGAACGTGCGGGTTTTCATGTGGGGTAGCTCCGAACACTTCGCGGACCCGAACCTTAAACACCCATCGAAAGGGGTCTGCCAGAACTGGTGCAACGTTGTTCGGACCTCCATGCTGTTCCGCGCTCTTCTGGATGCTTTGGATGCCTGGGCCACGGATGGAGTGGCGCCGCCGGCAAGCCGTATGCCCCGGCGAAGCGATGGCACCCTGGTAGATGCCGATACCTGGTGCGCTGGGTTTCCGGTCATTCCTGGGCTGGCGCTACCCAACGGCCCGGCGGGATTGCCGCTCTTGGATTTCGGACCGGAGTTCGACAAGGGCGTTTTAGCGAAAGAGCCGCCGGACGTTATCGATGCGGCCGGGTACCCAACCTTGGTGCCGGCCACCGACACGGATGGCAATGACCTTGGTGGGGTGAGGGCGCCGATGGTCGCAGCACCGCTGGCGACTTATACAGGATGGAACCTTAGGGCCCGCGGTCAGGGCGAAGGTGCCAAGTACAAGTTCTCCGGCTCCACCATTCCCTTCCCCGAGACGGTCGATGAACGGATGACGACCGGTGATCCGCGTGCGGCCATTGCCGAACGCTACGCGAACCTCGACGCTTACAAGTCAGCGATCCGTGCCGCCGCGGAGAACTTGGTAGCCGATCGGTTGATGCTGGCAGAAGACGTCGATCGGTGCGTTAAATGGGCGGACGACTGGGACTGCGAACGCCATGATTTGAGAGCCTTGTAGGGGGGCGGGGCCGCTGATACGACCATGACAGGCGCAGTGGTATCGGAGGTGGAACTGCGACGACGCATCGAGGTGGACCCAGACGACGCGGCGTCGCTCGATGCCCTGGGGCTGCTGTTGCGTGACACCGGACAAGGGAACGCCGCTCTCGACTGTTTCAAGAAGGCGGTCATGGCGGCGCCGGATCATGTGGAGGCGCAACTCCATATGGCCGAGACCTTGCTAGACCTCGATCAGTTCACCGCAGCGGTGACGGCCTATCGCCGCTTGACGATCCTGATACCTGATTTCGCGCCACTGTATACGGCCCTTGGGGTCGCCTTGAAACGTGGCGACGACGTGGCGGCGGCCATGGCCTGTTACCAGCAGGCGATGGCCCTGGATCCCGAAGATCCGGCACCTGTGTTCAATCTGGCCTTGGCCTTGGAGGAGGCGGCCAAGAGCGAGGAGGCCCTTGCGGCCTATGAAACCGTAACATCCATCGCGCCCGAGATGTTCGAGGCGTGGGTTAACCTGGGAAACTTGCATCATCGCGAGAATCGGTTCGCCGCCGCCGCTGAAGCCTATGAACGGGCGTTGGTCGTGAACCCGAAAGATGCCTTCACGTGGAGCCGTTTGGGTGTGGTTGCAGACGCCCTGGGTGCGCGGGATGAGGCCCGCGCTCACTATCGCATGGCCTTGGAAATCGATCCCGAATGTGTCGCCGCCCACTACAACCTGGGTATTTCCCTCCGTGAGGAAGGGGATCTGGCGGCGGCCATTCACAGTTACCGTCAGGCCCTGGCGGCGGACCCGGCACAGGCGGAAGTGCTCTATAACCTTGGCCGCGCCCAGCAGGCGGACGGCGACGCAGCGGCAGCCGAGACCAGTTATCGGGCTGCCATTTCCGCCGATGCCGATCGGGTAGCGGCACAGAACAATTTGGGGACGGCCCTATTGGATCAGGGGCAACTGGGTGGGGCCGTCGATGCGTATCGCCAGGTCGCCGGCGATGATCCGGCGACCGCCGTGCACGCGAATTCAGCGTGGAACCTGTCCGTGGCCCTGTTGTTGTCTGGCGATTACGAAGAAGGGTGGCGATGGTATGAATGGCGATTCCACAAGGGTGGCGCGACGCCCCCATCCTTTGAAAAGCCGCGGTGGCACCTGGATGCACCGGCAGATGCCCGCGTTCTGGTCTGGGCTGAACAGGGCTACGGAGACACCATGCAGTTCGTGCGCTACGTGCCCATGGTCAAGGGTCATGCGGCGGCGGTAATCTTGGAAATTCAACCGAACCTCCGGCGCTTGTTGGATGGTTTCGGCGGTGCCGTTACGGTCGCCTCCGGCGAGGAGATGCCTGAGTATGATTTCCATATCCCCATGCTCAGCCTCCCCGGGCTGTTTGGCACTACCGTGGATTCCGTTCCGGCTGATATTCCCTACCTTTCGGGAGATCCGGAACGGGTGGTCTATTGGCGCGAGCGGCTGGCTGGTGATGGCCGGGCAATCGGCTTGTCATGGCGCGGTAACCCAGAGAATCAGAATGACCGCTACCGGTCGGTTGATCCGATCCTCTTGGGCCCGCTGTTGAATGCGCCCGGGTGCCGCTTCTTCAGCCTGCAGAAGGTCCCGGCGGCCGGGGATTGGGATGTCTTGGCCAATTTGGGACCGATTACCGATTTGGGTCCCGAACTGGGCGACTTCTCTGAGACGGCAGCCGTAATTGAAGCGTTGGACTTGGTGATCAC
>CAZNWX010000392.1:0-2576 GCA_964576415.1 uncultured Magnetovibrio sp.
GAACGCGGATAGCGGAGATATTGGGAAAGGCGTCGGTCGCCGCCTTCTCTACGGCATCTTCCGCGGCAACTGGCGCTTCGATGGCGGCTATATGGGTTTGCGGTGCGCTCTCTAAAGTGCCCGGTGCGAATATCACTGCGAAATCGAACCGTAGGCTCCGCCAATTGATTTCACGAAGGCTGTTGATAGTCGTGGTGATCTCGCGTCCCAGGATGTTAAAGGAGAGCGTGTCTCCGACCGAAACTCCAAAACCGCGAGCTAAGCCCGCATCTAAGGAGATGGCTGGTGGCCCCCTGTAATCTTCGGACCACCATGACCCGGCGACGATCTCTGCGGTCTCTGGTTTCTCCGACATATAGGTTAAGACCCGGTCGCCTCGCACGGCCCAACGCGCGTTCGGCGCGATCATCCGTTTGGCCACGGGTACGCCGGCGATCTTGACTATACGCCCCCGAAGGGTCGGTACCCGTTGATAGTTTCCGGTGCCGGCGACCCCATTGACCGCTTTGTCGAAGGGTTCAACCTGATGAGGCTGTATGTCCATGAAGAAAAACGCCGGCGCGCGGTCTGGCAACCGTTCGGCAATCTGCCGGGCAAGATTGCCCTGGATAAGCCCGACGGTCACTAGCACCGCTAAACCACACCCCAGGGACAGCATGATGCTCGTCGTCGCGCCGCCGGGCCGCCATAGGTTTGTCAGCGCTAACCGGAAAGAGGGGCTGCCGAATGCCGGTGCGCGTTTTGCGACGGCCATTACGATCCAGGCCCCGCCCCGCAGCAATGCCATTGTCACGGTAGCGCTTAAAACAAACCACGCGGCGAATCCTCGATCGAGGGATGTGAGGATGGTAAAAGCTGCCAGTAATAAGAGACCAACCAGCGCAGCCAGAACATAAGCTCGCCGCGGCCATGTCGTCATTGGCGCGACGGTGTCCCGGAACAGGGTCGCCGCTGGCACTTCCCGGGCGCGGGCAATGGGCCAGAGCGCGAAAGTCACCGCTACCAGAAGTCCGAATACGCTAGCCACAAACAATGGCTTTCCGTACCAGCCGGGGACCGGGATGACCGGCATGCGCTCGATAGAAAAGACGGCAAACGCATATGCGCCGCCGCTGCCGACCAACAGGCCAATGCAGATGCCAATAGTGGCGATACCGAGGACCTGGGCCATGTATAAGCGAAATACCATCCGTCCCGGGGCGCCAACGCACGTCAACGTCGCGATGGTTCGTGTCTTGGTATCCAGATAGCTGCTGACTGTGTTCGCTACTCCCAGTCCTCCCACGAGGAGGACGGTCAAGCCGACAAAGGATAGGAACAGGGTCATTCGATCGATGAACTGCTGGACCCCGGGTGCCGCGTTGTTCAACCCGCGCACACGCCAGCCTGCTTTAGGAAAAGTTGCGGCCAGGCGCGATCGCCAATCCGCCGGATCCACACCGTCCGCTAGAATGACACGAGTATGGTAACTAATTTGGCTGCCCGGTTGGATAAGGCTGGTTGCCGCCAGGGCGTCCTTCGACACGAGAAAACGCGGTCCAAAACTGAACAGGCTGGCGGCTCTGTCCGGTTCGGTTACAACTGTCGCGCGGAGGGTGAAGACCGCCGTGCCCACCTCGACCTGATCCCCAACGGCTAAGCCTAGCCGAACCAAAAGATTGGCGTCGGCTACGGCACCCCATGTGCCGTCGCGTTGACGTAACAGCTCCCGAAGAGGCGCGGTTCCCGACGATACGAACCGCCCGAACAGCGGGTAGGCTTTATCGACACCCTTCAGTTCAATTAAATTCCGTTTGTTATGGTTATCGACAGGCCTCGCCATGGCTCGCAGCTTGATGATTTTTGAGATTCCAACGGATTCGGCTTGCAGCCACGCTTGGTGTTCCGTGGAGAAATCACGGTGCAGGAGACGTAGATCCATATCGCCGCCCAAGAGGGTCTGTGAGTTGGCTTCCAGCCCGGCAGTCACTGAAGCCCCGATGCTGCCGACACCGGCAATGGCCGTGACACCCAGGGCAAGGCAGGCAACGAAAACCCGGAACCCATGAAGCCCGGTGCGCATCTCACAGCGCATGAGCCAGAGGATCAGACGCAAGTCTCCCATGTCAGGCTGACGCGACAATGGCTGCCGCGTCAGCGGCAATCTGGCCGTCAGCCAGGCGAATGATGCGACTGCATTTGGCGGCTATATCCGGCGCATGCGTAACCAGAACCAAGGTGGTTCCAAGTTTTTTCTGAAGGCCAAATAAAAGATTTATCACCGCGGTTCCGGTTTCGCCGTCCAGGCTTCCGGTCGGTTCGTCGGCAAGCAGCAGGGCCGGTCGGGTGGCGAAGGCCCGCGCCAAAGCGACGCGTTGCTGCTCGCCGCCTGACAATTGCCCAGGATAGTGCGCCAACCGTTCCCCCAAACCAACGGCGCGAAGTTCTGCCTCCCCACGCTCGAAGGCGTTGGCCTTTCCTGCGAACTCCATGGGCAAAGCAACATTCTCCAGGGCTGTCATGGTCGGCACCAGATGGAAACTCTGAAAGACAATGCCGACATGGTCTCGCCGGAAGAGCGCCAAGGCATCCTCATT
>CAZNWX010000393.1:0-2576 GCA_964576415.1 uncultured Magnetovibrio sp.
ATGGCGACTTCCATGTTTCCCGAATTGGTATCTTTGTTCACATCCGTCAGGCATTCCATCGTCAGGTCTCCGATGCGGCCGTCGATGTTGACGTCCACAAGGTCCCGACCCGTTCCTTGTCGAAATTGCACAATTCGCGACGCGTCCGCGAGAATACGATAATCTGGGCATGGCAGAACGGTAGGTTTATCCCATAGGCTAGCCACCCGTTCATAAGCATTTCCAGCGCTGTTTCCTAGCGATTCACAGCCGCTCAGTATGATCGTGGTGGCCGCAAGGCCAAGAAAACGTGAAAGCCGCAATGTTTTCGCCTTGTTCGCATACCGCTTGGTGGCGGCTGATCCCCGATGCGAATAAACGCGCGCCAGGAAAATATTTTAGGTCCAACAACAGCGCAACGCTCTTGCGTCATCAGCGTGTGTGGCAAGACTGTAATGGAGTCGTTAAACTCCGGCAAGCGGGGCTAAAGCCAATTCTCGTCGATCTATAATCGGCCGGCTTTCGGATTCCTCAACTCGATCAGAATTTCTGCCAATCGCACCATGACGACGGCTGGGCGCGCGGGAGTAAATGCGCCGAATCGTACTTTCGAGCTTCGCCAGTAACGCCAGCATCTGGCGGATCGTGTTCCGAGTGGCGTGATTTCGATCGCGTCAGATTTCAATCTTCACGATCTTCATAATGCGCGTCTGAGAAGCCCTACACAAGGAAGGGCAATCTTGCCTATGCCATTGTGTCGTCCTAAACACGCATCATGGCTGTCTACACGGAAGTTGGCGATGAGGACCTGGTCGCCTTCGTGGCCCAATACGACATCGGCGAAGCCCTGTCGGCGACGGGTATTGTCGAAGGTGTGGAAAATTCCAACTACCTGCTCAGCACCACGGTAGGTAACTTCATCCTCACGCTTTATGAAAATCGCGTCCATTCGGCCGACTTGCCGTTCTTCCTCGGTTTGAAAGAGCATTTGGCGGCGAAGGGCATCGCTTGCCCCGTTCCTGTCCGGGCGCGGGACGGTGAGGTGCTGCACAGACTGAGCAATCGGCAGGCGGCCATCGTCACGTTCCTGGCGGGCATGTGGCCCCGGCACATTCAGCCTTACCACTGCGGCGAACTGGGCCGGGCGTTGGCGCACATGCATTTGGCCGGGGACGACTTCGCCTTGCGGCGCCCCAATGACCTGTCCGTTCAATCCTGGCGGCCCCTGTTACACCGGAGCGCCGACCGCGCCGACGAGGTACAGCAGGGCCTGGCCGAGGATTTGGAAACGGAGCTTGCCGCCTTGGAGTTGAACTGGCCTGATACCCTGCCGCGCGGCATCATCCACGCAGACCTGTTTCCCGACAACGTGTTTTTTCGTGGCCCTGAACTGACGGGCCTGATCGACTTCTATTTCGCCTGCACGGATATGTTTGCCTACGATATCGCTATCTGTATTAACGCCTGGTGTTTTGAGGTGGACGGCAGCTTCAACGTGACCAAGGCAAAGCGTCTTTTGACGGCTTATGGCAGGGTTCGGGACTTCTCCGACGACGAGTTGGCTGCGCTGCCCGTTCTGGCGCGAGGCGCTGCCATGCGGTTCTTGCTGACCCGTCTCTACGATTGGCTCTACACGTCGGCCGATGCGCTGGTCACCAAGAAAGACCCGCTTGAGTACTGGGAGAAGCTGCGGTTCCATCAACGGGTCACCGGAGCACAGGATTACGGGCTGGCATGACGAACGAGACGGACATCGAAATTTTCACTGATGGTGCCTGCCTGGGCAACCCAGGGCCGGGGGGCTGGGGAGTTTTGCTGCGCTGGCGCGGCACCGAGAGGGAGCTTTCCGGCGGCGAGACAGAGACCACCAACAACCGTATGGAATTGATGGCTGCCATCCAGGGGCTGGAGGTGTTGAAGCGGCCGGGCCGAGTGACCTTGACCACGGACAGTACCTACGTGAAAGACGGCATCACCAAGTGGATCTTTACCTGGAAGAAAAACGGCTGGCGTTCGGCGGCGAAGAAACCGGTCAAGAATGTGGATCTCTGGCAGCGTCTGGACGCGGCGGTTGCTGGACATGATGTCAGTTGGCGTTGGGTCAAGGGCCACGCGGGTCACGCCGAGAATGAGCGGGTTGACGATCTGGCCCGCGCCGAGGCGGAACAGATCCGCGACGGCGGCTAGGCGGCGCCGTGGCCCATCCGCGCCGGCGCGGCGCGAGTTCCGGAGCCCCGTTGCGGGACTTTCGCCAGGGCAAATCCCTGCTGATGGCAGATTCGTGTCACCAGCATGAACTTCCAGAAAAAACCGCTGCCCACGGCCATCAGTCCCGCCAGGACATCCGCACCGGGGACCGCGTTAGCAATGGCGAACAGGATTCCCGGGACCGCGTAGGCGGCCCCCAGAATGATTGGTGCCAGGTGATTGATGTCGGCCATGGCCAGGGGCCCGATGCTGTTCTCTGGGCCGGACCATTTATAGGACAACAGCTGATAACCGCTGATCATCGCCAACCCGACGCCGAAGGTCGGCAACATACTGCCCAGGTGCGCGCTGACGTCCAGTCCAGCGGCGATCAGCGCCAGCAGCCCTAC
>CAZNWX010000394.1:0-2572 GCA_964576415.1 uncultured Magnetovibrio sp.
GTCTCATGCTGGATGTGGCGGTTCACGTTGGTACGCTGTTCGCCGTGATCGTGTATTTCTGGCGCGATGTCTGTGGCATAATCACCAGCCTGGGTCGCCTGTTGCGTGGCCGAAAAGACCCGGGCGCACACCTGGCGGGCCTGTTGATCGTCGGCACCATTCCGGTAATCGCCGCGGGGTTGGCGCTCAACCACTACTATCCAGACGGATTCCGTAGCCTCAAGGTAATCGGCTGGACAACCTTCGGGTTCGGCCTCTTGCTCCTGATCACCGATCAGTTCGGGATGACGCTCAGGCGGATCGAACACCTGCGCGTCGGCGACGCGGTGGTCATCGGCATTGTCCAGGTCCTCGCTCTGATCCCGGGCACCAGCCGGTCTGGCATCTGTATGACAATGGCCCGCATGATGGGCATGGAACGCCAGGAGGCGGCGCGGTTCGCGATGCTGCTGGGCATTCCGGCCATCGCCGGGGCGGGCACCTTGAAGGGCTTCGAGCTTTGGCAGATGGGCGATGTGCAGATGACGGCGGACGCGTTCATTGCCGGCGGACTTTCAATGGTTATGGCGCTCATTGCTATCACCTTGATGATGGCCTGGCTGCGACGCGCAACCTTTACCATCTTTGCGGTCTACAGGCTTTTGCTGGGTGGCTTCCTGTTGGCGGTGGCCTACGGGTTCGCCTGAGCGGCGTTAGTCGTCCAAATAGACCGAAGCGATTTCCCCGAAGATTGCCGCTGCGTCATAGAGTGCGTCCAGCGCCACCCACTCATTGCGCTGCCCACTCATGCCTAGTTCGCCCGGACCGATGATTGCCCGAGGAACGCCCAGCGCTGGGGCTAGCACGCAGGAGTCGGAAAAGTAGCTGACCCCTCCCCACGCCTTCGCCGTACCGCACACATTGCTGACCGCCGCCTGGCACGTGGCTATGAACGGGTCATCCGCATCGGCGACCACCGGCGGCTTGTCGTCCCGAACCGCGATGGCGATCCCAGGTCCGCCCAGCGCGTGGAGGGCGGCCAACACACCATTCGTCGTCATTCCCGGCACGGTTCGGATATCCAGCGCGGCGCGCGCCGTATCGGGTGTCAGATTGACGGCGCTGCCGCCGTCGATAGTGTTGATGGCCAGCGACGCTGCTCCCAATAAGGGATGTGTTTGGTCTGCGAAGGGATTGTCGCGCACGGTGTCCAAGAAATCCATCAGCTTCAGGATGGCGTTTTCTCCCCCGCCGGCAGACGCGTGGCCGGGCGTCCCCGTGGCCGTGACGTCCAGCCAGAGCGCGCCCGTCTCCGCGATCAGGAGATCAAGCGACGACGGCTCGCTCACCAACAGGGCCCCCGCGCCCGTAAGGTTGCCTCGTTCGATCATGCGTTTCGCACCGAGGCAGTTGGAGCTTTCGCCGGCCGAGAAGGCCAGGATTAAATCTCCTCCCAAAGCCCGCCCGCTTGCCTTGAGCTTCAGCGCCGCTGCCACCATGGCGGCCAGGCCCGATTTCATGTCGGCCGCGCCCCGGCCATAAAGCTTGCCGTCCACAACGTTCGCCCCGAAGGGATCATGGTTCCAGGCGCCACTGCCCTCGTTGGTGCCAACCGGCATGGTGTCCGTATGGGCGGAAAAGATCAGTGCCGGCTTCGCGCCGCCGACCATGCGCGCCAAAACGTTGATTCGGTCGGGTGCGAATTCGTCCGTTTCCACATCAAAGCCGTGATCGCGGAGCCACCTGGCCAGGAACCCTGCCACCTGGGCCTCGTTCCCCGGCGGGTCGGGGCTCTCACGCTGAATTAGGCCGATCAGGAGGTTCGTGACTTGGGCCTGCGCCAATTCGTCCAGCGCCCATCTAGAGGCACTCAATACCCGGCCTCCAAATCGACAATGTTCAGGGGCGCCTCGCCTCGCTCGACGCGGCGGATGTTTTCAGCCACGTATTCTACCGCCGAATGTGCATCGGTGAGGCTTGCCGTATGCGGCGTCATGCGCACCTTGGGGTGCGTCCAGTAGGGGTGGCCCGCTGGCAACGGTTCTTCATTGAACACATCTAGGCAGGCCCCGGCGATGTGACCTACGTCCAGCGCCGCCAACAGGTCGTCATCCACCACGTGCCCACCCCGCGCGCAGTTCATGACCACGGCGCCTTCCGGTAGCTTCGCTAGGTTGTCCGCGTTGATGATCTCCCGCGTCGCGTCGGTCAGGGGCAGCAGGCAGATCAGGATATCCGTCCCCGCCAGGAAGGCATCGAAGCCGTCATTCCCGTGATAACTGGTTACGCCGGCCATGTCCTTGGGCGATCGGCTCCACGACCTAATATCGAACTCTAGCGGTAACATTTTCTCCGCCGCGTCGCGACCCAACTCGCCCAGGCCCATGATGCCGATGCGTCGGTTGCGCGGGTCTACCTGCCGGAGCGCCTTCCACGTCCCCGCAGCCTGCTGCGCTGCGTAGTCGCCCATCTTTCGATGGTAGTGGATCACGTTGTAGAGGATGTATTCGGTCATTCCCTGTACAAGAGAGCGGTCAACCATACGCGAGATGGGAATGTGGGTGGGCAGATGCGGGTCCATCAACAACCCGTC
>CAZNWX010000395.1:0-2571 GCA_964576415.1 uncultured Magnetovibrio sp.
ATTATTGGAGCGTGAACAGTCGGGCGAAGGCCAGTGGGTGCATACCTCACTATTGGAGTCGATGATTTCCATGCTTGATTTTCAGGCCGCTCGTTGGACCGTCGCCGGTGACGTGGCGCCACAGGCCGGCAACAACCACCCTACCACCATTCCGACCGGGGTCTTCAAGACCAGCGACGGCCATATCAATATCGCCAGCGCCGGCGATATCATGTGGGTGCGGCTGTGCGAAGTGCTGGGCGATCTGGCAATGGCAAATAACCCCGACTTCATCGATGGCGCCAAGCGATCCGAGAACCGTGATGCCGTGAACGCCAGCATCGAGGCCCATACAGTGAAACGAACGTCGGCCGAATGGATCGAGGCCCTTGAAGCCGCGGGCGTGCCTTGCGGCCCCATCTACAGGATTGACCAAATGTTTGCGGACCCGCAGGTCGAACACGTTGGCATGACCCACCCGGTCAGTCACGACGACCTGGGCGACATGAACCTTGTCGGCCAACCGATCAACATGAGCCGGTTCCAGCCACGCACGGGGATGCCGACCCCGAAGTCCGGCCAACATACCGATGAGGTTCTGGCCGAGTACGGATACGACACAGAAACCATCGCTGAACTTCGGGCCAAGGGGATTGTCTGACCTGGAACGTCATCCCGACGCCGATGAGAAATGACCCCACACACGATCACAGAACTCTACGCCTACGCCGCTGACGGCGGCGTAGACATTTTCGATGGCCATGGAACGTCAACTGCCGCGTCCATTTTAAAGCGTAGCGATCATGTCTCTACTGCACTTCGTGACATAGGCGTAAGGCCTGGAGATCGGGTGGCGGCATGGCTCGAAAACAGCAACGCCTATCTTTCGCTGCATGCGGCCTGCGCCCGATTGGGCGCTATACTGGTCGCCATCAACACCCGTTTCGGCGCAGCCGAAATCGCGGATATCACTGGACGATCGGGTGCCAAGGTCCTAGCTGTGAACGGCGATCTTTCCGAACTAACAAATATCGATACCAATGATCTTTCCAACCTTACCCATCTAATCACGGTTGGAATATGCACTCACACGCCGGCGTGGCCAAAGGTCACAATGCGAACCTTCGAAGACATCTCAAGTGCCCCATCCACAGGCATCGATGAAGGGGGGCCTGCCGATCATTCTAATATATTCACCACATCGGGGACGACGTCAGCGCCAAAGTTTGCCGTCCATTCCCAAGGTGCTATCACCGGTCATGCCCTCGACGTGGCACGCTTTTTGGCCATGACGGCGCACGGCAGCGTCAATTTGCAACTTCTCCCGTTCTGCGGCGTGTTCGGCTTCGTGCAAGTCATGGCGACGCTGGCTGCCCAGGCAACATTGGTCATGCCCGCGGGATTTCGTGTCATCAATGCCCTCGATCTTGGCGCAAGATACGGCGTCACGCATATGTTCATAACCGACGATATGTTGCATCGGATGCTCGAGGAAAGCATCGACGACCAGCCCTTTCCGATGCTGCGTTCCTGCATGTACGCGGGTTTCAATACTTGGCTCCATGACTTACCGGCGCGTGCCGAAGCTCGCGGTATCCCCGTACAGGGTGCCTTTGGTATGAGCGAAGTGTTTGCCATTTTTGCAGGCCGGCCCATGGCTGCGCCACCGTCCGAACGGCATCGCCCCGGCGGCACACTGGTCAGCACCACCGCCGCCGTGCGCGCCCGTGATCCGGAAACGGGCGTCATTCTAGCCCATGGCGAGATCGGTGAGTTAGAATTCACAGGCCCGTTTATTATGACTGGCTATTTCGGAAGCGCGGCGGCCACCCGCGACACGTTCACCGCGGACGGCTTCCTACGCTCAGGCGACCTTGGATATACCGAACCAGATCACAGTTTCACCTACCTGCAGCGGATGACAGATACTTTACGTCTGGGCGGGTTCCTGGTCGCGCCCTCCGAGATAGAAGGCACCGTTATGTCGCATCCAGGTGTCCGCGATGCCCAAGTCGTCGCCGCGGGCACTGCGGCCGGAAACCGGCCCGTTGCCTTCGTTATTGAGGCGGATGATTACGAGTTCGATGAAACAGCGGTGATTACCTATTGCCAACAAACGCTACCGAAATTCAAAACGCCCGTACGGGTCGTCGCGATTGATGAATTTCCGGTGACACGCAGTGCCAACGGCACGAAGATTCAGCGCACGAAACTGCGCAAAATGGCAGAAGATCTGCTGGCCGGCAGATAGGCGGCTTAACACATCTTCGTCAGATCGAGCTGCAGAATTCCCTCAGCCCCGGCGGCCTTTAACTTGGGGATCAGCGCTCGGACACCATGATTATCGACCACTGTCTCGACCGCCGACCAGCCTTCATCGGCCAATCGATTGACGGTGGGCGCATGCAGGCTCGGCAACAGCCCGACGACCGCCTCCAAATTCGCTACCGCCACGTTCATCTTCAGCAACGCCTTGTGGCGCGCGGTCAACGCGGCTTCCAGTAAAAGGGAGATCTGATCGATTTTGTCCTTCTTCCATACGTCGGCCATGGCGGGCGTTCCGGCGATAAAGACCGTATGCGAGACCAAGAG
>CAZNWX010000396.1:0-1202 GCA_964576415.1 uncultured Magnetovibrio sp.
GCGCAAAAGCACCGTTCGCCCGCGCCACGGACGATGATGACCCGCACCGCTGGATCATCGGCCCAGGTTGCGAAGACGTCGCCCATGCGCTGCCACATGGACAAGGTTATGCAGTTTCTCTTGGCCGCGTTGTTGATGGTGAATCGGCCAATAAAACCGTCCACCTCGGCAACAATTTGATCGTTTACTGACATTCGTTCGTTCCGTACCCGCCTGTTCCACACGAAACTTAGCCGTGTCCGCGCGGCTTGGAAATGAAATTGCAGGCATTACAACGGGGGCCGAACGCTAGCCCCGAACGCATCCGGCCCCGTCAGAAACCGGCACATTCCTCAGTCGCGAGAGATAGTGACAACGAGTTATGGCTACACTCTAGTTTTTGGCGTGGAAACAAAAACACACAGAAAGATGGTGAGAATAGAGATTTTAGGTTCGTAGAAAACAACTCTGAATTATAGGTCCGTGAGAGCGTTGCAGGAAGACGTGCCCTGACCTTATAGTTCATCCCGCGACGGAGAGGAGATGCGTGTGAATGACATCAATACGTGGACAGCCTGGCAGATGGCGGAGGTCATCAACCAGGGCGACGTGTCCGCCGAGGAGGTGACGCAATCGTGCTTGGATCGTATCGCTGAGCGCGAAGATGCGGTCAAGGTCTGGGCCTTTTTGGACCCGGATCTAGCCCTGAAGCAGGCCCGGGCCTGTGATGAACAGCGCTCCGCCGGTAATCCGCTGGACCTGCTGCATGGCGTGCCAATCGGGCTGAAGGACATCATCGACACGGCCGACATGCCGACGGAAAACGGCTCTGATCACTTCAAGGGGCGCCGGCCGACCCGTGACGCCACGTCGGCGGCCCTATTGCGGGCGGCCGGGGCGGTGATCCTGGGCAAGACGGTAACCACGGAATTTGCCATGACTGGGCAGCGCGGCACCCTCAATCCCCATGATCCAGCGCGCACACCGGGCGGATCGTCGAGCGGTTCCGGTGCCGGGGTGGCGGATTTCATGGTGCCTCTCGCCCTTGGGTCTCAGACGGGCGGGTCCATGCTGCGGCCCGCGTCCTTTTGTGGCGTCCACGGCTACAAACCCACCTATGGCAGCATCTCGCGTCACGGCGTATTCATCCTGGCCCGCGAACTTGATCATCTTGGCGTCTATGCCCGCAGCCTCAAGGACGTGGCCATGGCTGGAGACGTCTT
>CAZNWX010000396.1:1212-2570 GCA_964576415.1 uncultured Magnetovibrio sp.
GGTGATTTTGACATGCGCGCCCATCCCGGCGCGCGGTTGGTGGAGGCCCTGGCGGAAACGGAAGAGAAACCGCCACGATTGGCCTTCGTCAAGGGTCCGCCCTGGGCGTTCGCCGAACCCTACATGGATCAATTGTTTGGCGCATACGTCGATGGCCTGAGCGATATTCCTGAGGTGACCTTGGCGGGCATCTTCGATGACGCCTTGGACGCCCAGGCGACGGTCATGAATGCGAACGTATGGATGAACCTTCGCGAATATGTCGATAATTACGAGGATCAACTGCAGGCGGAAACCGTGCGCCGGGTCGTTGCCGGACGCGAAATTTCGGCGGCGGACTATATCGCGGCGCGGGAGTTGACCGATTCTTTGATTGCCGCCCTGGATGGCCTGTTCGAGAACTACGACGCGCTGATTACCGCGGCGGCGCCGGGCGAGGCGCCCATGGGGCTTGAATCCACCGGCAACGCCGCGTTTCAGAGAATCTGGACGTTGACCGGTTTGCCAACCATTTCGCTGCCGCTTCTCAAGGGGCCGAACGGCATGCCCATTGGTGTCCAAGTGATCGGTAAGCGAGGAAAGGACGCGGATCTGATTCGCGTGGCGCGTTGGGTTGAGGAGCAAAGTGCATGAGTGATGTGACGGCCCCCCGCATTGATGGGGAACGGCAATGGCAATCCCACATGGAAATGGCGAAGATCGGGGCCACGCCCGGCGGCGGCGTCTGTCGTCTGTCCCTCAGCGACGAGGATAAGATATCCCGCGATCTGTTCGTCTCATGGGCGAAGAATGCCGGCTGTCACGTGCGCGTCGATAGGGTGGGCAACATCTTCGTGCGCCGTCCCGGCGCGGAACTGGATCTGCCGCCGGTCATGACCGGCAGCCATTTGGACACGCAGCCCCTTGGTGGCCGTTTCGACGGCGCCTATGGGGTGCTGGCAGGGCTTGAGGTGGTCCGGGCACTTAATGATGCCCACATTCGCACCCGGCATCCCTTGGACATCGTTATCTGGACGGATGAGGAAGGCTGCCGGTTCACCACCAAGACCATGGGCTCTGCTGTGTTTGCCGGCCTGCGCCCGGAAGCAGACGTGCTCGACGGCGTCGACCCTGACGGCATCCGGTTTGGCGATGAACTGGTGCGTATTGGCTATGCTGGGCCTGAGGTCTGCGGGGGCTTTCCTATCAAGGCCTATTTCGAGAATCACATCGAGCAGGGGCCGATACTGGAGAACGAGGGGTTGCCGGTGGGGGCGGTCCTGGGCGCCCAGGGTCAACGTGCTTTCCAGATCACCGTCACCGGCGAAGAGGGGCACGCCGGCACTCTGCCCATGAATCTCCGCAAGGACGCGTTTCTG
>CAZNWX010000397.1:0-1057 GCA_964576415.1 uncultured Magnetovibrio sp.
ACGACTATGAGGAGGGGGAACGCATCGACCATGTAGACGGCATGACTATAGAGGAGGCCGAGCACATGCTCGCCACCCGCCTTTACCAGAACACGGCGAAGGTCCATTTCGACCAGTTTGCGGCCAATGACGGCCGGTTCAAACGTCGTCTTATATACGGTGGCCACATTATTAGCTTGGCGCGCGCCCTGAGCTTCAACGGTCTAGCCAATGCCTTCAAAGTGGCAGCCATCAATGGCGGCGCCCATATCAATCCTACCTTTGCCGGCGACACGATTTATGCCTGGTCGGAAGTTCAGGAGTGCATGAATATTCCGGGCCGCGATGATGCCGGCGCCTTGCGACTGCGGACCGTGGCCATTAAGGATCGGCCATCGGCGGATCATCCCGATAAGACGGATGTCGGTAAGTACCACGAATCAGTGGTATTGGATTTCGATTACACGGTGCTAATGCCGCGCCGCGCCTGATGGCGCTGGGGGTGTTCGGTTTTGTTGAGGCCGTCATCGCGCATCTGATAAATAGTTGACGTGATTCAATAAGTGCGGATCGAGTCCTTTTGGCGCAAAGGTCAAATTGAGACTTCGTAAAATAAAGTTGCTGCGGAATCTTCGTCTTGGTAAGTAAAGAGGCGTCAGGTGCACCGGTCCTGGGAAACCTGTGCATGTGCCGCCGAGACAGCACCCTGACGCCTCTTGGAGCCGGCCTGGCTCCGCGCACTTAAAAGCGGCTCCTCGCTTTACCCTTCTTCCGTGGACGCACCCTGGGCAGAGATCAACCCGCGGTCGAAGTGGTATGGCCCGTGTCCAAGGTCCGCGACGCCGGTCGCCCGTCGCCGTTTCCCCCTTTCACGCACCGTCGCAGCAAAAAGCCCATAGCGCGTCCGGACCTTCGGGTGTGCCACGCCATCGGCGGACGCCGATGGCGCGGATGGACCCACGGACAACTTCGGCAACCCGAAGTTCTCCAACGACCGTTCAGATACCCGCAAGCACCCTTCTGGTCTTGAAAGCGCCGCATCCCGACCGGGAAACCCAGTCCGAAGATCCGCCGCCTC
>CAZNWX010000397.1:1077-2566 GCA_964576415.1 uncultured Magnetovibrio sp.
AGGCTGTTCCGCGAAAGGTCCGCCTCGCGTTACACGAGACTTTTGCCGGTTTGGGGTTGGCGATCGATGAGACAAGCCCTCATTCGTCAACCCCGCCCCTTTTCCAACCGATCGGTCTGGTTGCCCAAGCCGGCCGGCCGGATCGATACCCTGGTTGGGACCAGTTCACTGGTCCGCCCCCTGATATCAAAACGACGCTTTCGCGCGCGCCTCAAGAATGCCGGGGGCGCGACCGTTGACGCAACACGGAAACATGGGGGTAACGGTCGATTCTTGTGTATAACCGCAATCCGTTTTCACAATTGACCCACAGGTTATCCACATATTGGATGCGGTCTCGGGTAAATGTATAGCAATTGTAACAATCTCGTTGGCTTCCATGAAAAGGTGCCTTGCGCAGCCGCTGAATGGCGATTGCAGGAGAAAAATTTTTATATATTCGGTTTAGTCAGTGGCATACATTACTTTGACTATCCAGAAGCGGCGCATTACCTATGTTTTAAAGTATGCTCAAAGCAGTTGCGTAAAATTTCACAAGAAGAGGAATCGCCATGGCGAATCCCAATCGGCCTCTGTCACCGCATCTGCAGGTGTATCGGCCGCAAATCACCTCCGTTTTGTCGATCACTCACCGGGCTACGGGCGTCGCGCTTGCTGGCGGCGCCGTGTTGTTCGCCTATTGGATCATGGCCGCTACCTACGGTCCGGCCGCCTTCGCCACGGCGCAGGCGGCGCTTGGTTCCTGGTTTGGTCAACTGGTGCTTTGGGGAATGACGTTTTCCCTATTCTATCATCTCGGCAACGGCATCCGGCATTTGGCCTGGGACGCTGGCTGGGGTTATGAATTGGACAGGATGCGCATGAGCGGTTGGCTGACGGTGATCTTCGCCGCCGCTATGACCGTACTAACCTTGGTTGTCGCCTACTCGGCGGCAGGAGGTGCTTGATGCAGTTGCGATCTCATCTCGGCCGTGTGCGTGGCCTCGGGTCGTCGAATGACGGTGTTCACCATTGGTGGATGCAGCGCCTGACCGGGATCACCCTGGTGCCGCTCTGCCTGTGGTTTGTCTTCTCCGTCGTCGGCCTGGTCGACGCTGACTTATTGACGGTCACTGATTGGGTCGGTCGGCACTACAATCCGGTGCTGTTGATCCTTTTCGTGATCTGCATGTTCCACCACGCGCAGCTAGGCCTGCAGGTGGTGATCGAAGATTATATCCATTCGGAATCGACCAAGGTGACGCTGCTCGTCTTGGTCAAGTTGGGCGCTCTCTTGCTGGGCGCATGTTCGGCCTTCGCCGTGATCAGGTTAACCTTCGGAGGTTGAGCCCCCATGACCAAAGCGTACGAAATCATCGATCATAAATATGAAGTCGTCGTCGTCGGAGCAGGCGGTGCAGGACTTCGCTCTACGCTGGGTATGGCGGCGGCGGGCTTGAAGACGGCCTGTATCACCAAGGTGTTCCCGACCCGGTCCCACACGGTGGCG
>CAZNWX010000398.1:0-2560 GCA_964576415.1 uncultured Magnetovibrio sp.
TGCCCGAGCGCGTCTTCGGCAAACGCTCAACCACAATGGCCTGTTTGAAGGCGGCTACGGGTCCGATTCGATCGCGGACCATCTGTACCACCTCGCCGACGATATCGTCGCCAGCCTTGGTCGTGCCCGCATTCAGGACAAGGAAGCCCACGGGCAATTGTCCTTTCAGTTGATCGTCGACACCAATGACCGCGCATTCCGCCACGTCCACATGTTCCGCTAGTACTTCCTCCATGCCGCCCGTGGATAAGCGGTGGCCGGCCACGTTGATAATGTCGTCGGTCCTAGCCATGATCGAGATGTAACCATCCGCGTCGATCATGCCAGCGTCCGCCGTGCAATAGTAGCCAGGGAACTGATCCAGGTATTTCTCCCGAAACAGATCCTGGCGCTGATAGAGCGTCGGCAAGGCGGATGGAGGTAACGGCAACTTCACCACGATGGCGCCAATATCGCCGGCAGGCACCGGATGGCCGCTGTTATCCAGAACTTGGACATCCCAGCCGGGCGCCGCCTTAGTGGGCGACCCGGGCCGGATATCGAAGGCATGCAGGCCCAGGCAGTTCGACGCAATAGCCCAGCCCGTTTCCGTCTGCCACCAATGGTCGATGACGGGAACCTTAAGTTTGTCCTCGGCCCAATGCAGCGTGTCCGGGTCCAGCCGTTCGCCGGCCAGAAACAAAGACTTCAACCCGCTCATGTCGTATTCGGCCAGAAGAGCACCGTTCGGGTCTTCCCGCTTGATGGCGCGGAAAGCCGTGGGCGCAGTAAACATGCATGAGACATTATGTTCAGATATCACCCGCCAGAAGGCCCCAGCGTCGGGAGTGCCGACGGGTTTGCCTTCGTAAACAATGGTCGTGCAGCCGTGCAGCAATGGCGCGTAGGCAATGTAGCTGTGGCCGACCACCCAGCCAACGTCGGAGGCTGCCCAATAGACCTCGCCGGGGTCGACGTCGTAGATGTTCTTCATGGACCATTTCAGCGCCACCATGTGGCCGCCGTTGTCGCGCACAACGCCCTTCGGCTGGCCGGTGGTACCCGACGTGTAAAGGATGTAAAGCGGATCGGTCGCCGCCACGGACACACACTCGGCGGGCTCCGCCGTCGCCATCGCACCGCCCCAATCCACATCGCGGCCGTCTTTCATGGCGACCTCCGCTTGGGGTCGCGCCAGGATCACACATTTCTCTGGCTTGTGGGTCGCCATATCGATGGCGCCGTTCAGAAGTGGCATGTATTCGATGACGCGATTGACTTCGACACCGCAGGTAGCGCTCACGATGACCTTGGGCTTCGCATCGTCGATGCGGACCGCCAGCTCATTCGACGCGAACCCACCGAACACCACCGAATGGACCGCCCCCAGGCGCGCACATGCTAACATTGCGATGACCGCCTCGGCGACCATAGGCATATAGATGATAACCCGGTCACCCTTCTCTACCCCTTGCGCCCGCAACACGCCTGCAAACAGCGCAACCTCATCGCGCAGTTCCGAATAGGTGTAAGTCCTTTTGGTGTCGCCAGTGACCGGGCTGTCGTAGATCAGTGCCGCCTGGTTGCCACGCCCACCATCGGCGTGGCGGTCCAGCGCGTTGTAGCAGGTGTTGCATTCGGCACCCACGAACCAGCGGTAGAAGGGCGGGTTACTGTCGTCCAGTACCTTGTCCCAGGGAGTGACCCAATCAATCTCTAGGGCAGCGTCGGCCCAGAACCCTTCCGGGTCCTCAATTGACCGCTGGTAGGCGACATCATATGCGTTGCTCATTGCACTCCCCATCGTCATCAGGCCGCTTGTCTTGTGCGGCGGGCAGCGGCCATTGGCCACTCCTCACATTGTTAATTGTCAGTGTAGCGACAAAATTCTCGATCTCAATGGCCGACGGCGGGGGAAATTTAATGGTTGAAGCGCCCGACGCCTGGCATTTGCCCGCCCCGAATTTTGTGGCACTCTTTTCTAAAGAAGACACGAAGAAATTTCTGGGAGCTTTGCCGTGAGTGGGACCAGCATCTACGACACACACCTTGATCAATCGCCGGCTAATTATTCGGCCTTGTCGCCTATTACCTTTCTAGAACGCGCCGCCGCCACCTATCCTAACCGGACCAGCGTGATCCACGGATCGAAGCGCTTCACCTGGGCGGAAACATACGTCAGGGCGCGGCGTCTTGCATCGGCGCTGGCCAGCCTTGGCGTCGGAAAGAACGATACAGTTGCCGTGATGGCGGCAAACACGCCTGAAATGTACGAGTGTGCCTTCGGCCCAGCAATTGCCGGCGCCGTGGTGAATACCTTAAACACGCGCCTGGACGCAGCGGCGCTGGCGTTCAGCCTCAACCACGGCGAGGCTAAGGTCCTGATTACGGACACGGAGTTTTCCGCCAGCGTCAAGAATGCCTTAGCCGAATTAGGACGTGACATCACTGTCATCGACATTGTCGATTCCGAATCCGATGTCGGCGGCGAGACGCTTGGCGAAATGGATTACGAAGCCTTCCTAGCCGGCGGCGACCCAGCCTTCAGCTGGGCACCTGTGGCCGACGAATGGGACGCCAT
>CAZNWX010000399.1:0-2557 GCA_964576415.1 uncultured Magnetovibrio sp.
CGCGCCAGGAGCGTGAGGCTATCAAGGGCCGATGCGCCGGCACGTCGGCCACCGTTGACGGCTTGCTAGAGGAGGCCACGGCGACGCTGTCCGGACTGACAGGCTGCGCCAGCTTGGTGCTGGCACCGAAGTCGGAAAGTCCCCTGAAGCATATCGAATTCGTTAGCCTGTCGCCGGGCCGGGCCTTAGTGGTAATGGTCGCCGAAAACGGCGTGGTGGAAAACCGCATCATCCAAACCCCAGGAAATTTACCCGCCTCTAGCCTGGTTCAAGCGTCCAATTACCTGAGTGCGCGCCTGGTGGGGCGCAGCCTCGCAGAGGCCTACGACGAGATCATCGCCGAATTAGAGTCGGCACGCGCCGAGTTGGATGGCCTCACCACCCGCGTGGTGGAGAGCGGCCTCGCCATCTGGTCTGGTGACGCGGGGTCGCCAGATGCTTCCTTGATTGTACGTGGACAGGCGAACCTTCTTGAGGACGTCACCGCCATGGCAGACCTGGAGCGAATCCGCGCGCTTTTTGAGGCTCTGGAAACGAAGGAAGAGATGCTGAAACTCCTCTCCCTGACCGATACGGCGGATGGGGTACAGATCTTCATCGGCGCCGACAACACACTGTTCAATGTAGGCGGCGTGTCCATGGTGGTCGATTCATTTCAGAATAACAATCAACAGATCGTCGGCGCCATTGGCGTCATCGGTCCCATGCGCATGAACTACGCGCGCATCATTCCCATGGTTGACTACACAGCTAAACTAATTGGCCGGTTGATCGGCTGAGCGCGTCAGAAATTATGGAGAAGACCCTTCAGATGAGCGAATACGAATTCAACAAGACGGAAGCTGAGAACACGGACGAGCCGAAGGCGGAAACCCTCAACACGCCGACAGCTGCCGCAATCCCCGAGGTGGCCGACGCTGAGGCCCTGGCGACCGATGCTGACGCCGCCGAGGAGACCCCCTGGGGTGACGGCGATACCGCGGAGGCCGACGTCGCCGAAGACGACGCAGCCGCCCGTATCGCTGCGTTAGAAGAACAGGTCGCAGAACTTAACGACAAACTCTTGCGCGCTCTGGCGGAGTCCGAAAACGTGCGCCGTCGGGCCCAGCGCGACAAGGAGGATACAGCCAAGTACGGCATCAAGAATTTCGCCGAAGGCATACTGGGCGTCGCCGATAACCTGGGCCGCGCCATGGCTAGCATCGATGCGGACGCGCGCGTCAAAGACCCCAACCTGGAAAACCTCTTCGTGGGTGTGGAAATGGTTCAGAAGGATCTGATGAGCACCTTCGAGCGCTATGGCGTGACGCCTATCAAGGCGCTCGGCGCCAAGTTCGATCCCATGCGGCACGAAGCCATGTATGAGATTGAGGATACGGATACCCCCGCAGGCACCATCGCCCAGGTTCTCGAGCCTGGATACGTTCTGCACGGGCGCACGCTCCGCGCGGCCAAGGTCGGTATCACCAAGGGCGGTCCGAAAGAGGCGCAACTGCCCGCCGCCGATGCGCCTGCTGAGGAATCTAGCGCCGAAGGGGATTCCGCCGACCCGGCGACTCGTGAGGGCCGGGCTGCCTACGAAACCCAAACCGAGCCGAAAACCGCGTCGGGCGGCAACCTGGACCAGGAACTCTGATCCAGATCGGGTCTCAATGCCCCGAATAGGTTTGCACGATGCCGTTCCGGAGAGGCGTGCTCATGTGAAACCTCAGGATTACCTCCGATCATGTCTAAAAAATTGCTTACTTTTGGCACCCGTGGTCATCGCCACAATCACGAACCAGACCGGCAAAAAAAGTCCCTAAAGATAGTGTGCAATCATTGCGTATACGCGTTTACGAGCCTATATACACCGCGAATACACGCTCAAAAGGGCTTTTAGTTACAATTCCAAACATTAGGGGACGAAGTCGGAGCCCAGGTATTTGGGGCCGGGAACGTCTGCCGCATTGTAAAGAGGACGAGATGAGCAAAGTCATCGGAATTGATCTCGGAACCACCAATTCCTGTATCGCGTTGATGGATGGCTCCGACGCCAAGGTCATTGAAAATATTGAAGGCGCTCGTACGACGCCTTCCATGGTAGGCTTCGCCGACGAAGGCGAGCGCCTGGTTGGCCAGCCAGCGAAACGCCAGGCGGTTACTAACCCCGAAAACACCCTTTATGCCATCAAGCGCCTGATCGGACGGCGTTTTGATGATCCGGTTACCCAGGAGGACAAGAAGATGGTTCCTTACACCATCGCCAAGGGTGATGACGGTGACGCCTGGGTTGAGGTGGATGGCCAGAAATACAGCCCCAGCCAGGTTTCGGCTTTCATTCTGCAGAAGATGAAGGACACGGCGGAGAGCTTTCTGGGCGAGGATGTGACGCAGGCGGTAATCACGGTACCCGCCTATTTCAATGATTCGCAGCGCCAGGCGACCAAGGACGCCGGCAAGATAGCGGGCCTCGATGTGCTTCGCATTATCAACGAACCGACGGCGGCTGCGCTTGCCTACGGGCTGGAGAAGAAGGAATCGGGCACCATTGCGGTCTATGACCTCGGTGGCGGCA
>CAZNWX010000400.1:0-2556 GCA_964576415.1 uncultured Magnetovibrio sp.
GGCGGGCCACCTGCGCAATTGGTCGCTCAATCGCGCCGCTCGATCCCACAGAGATCGGGGCGAAACGCGGGTGCCTGAGCGTGGTGGGTATTGGTCCCGGTTCGCCGGCATGGCGTGTCCCGGCGGTAACTAAGGCCCTAGCGGCGGCCGATGAGGTTGTCGGCTATCGCCTGTATCTCGATCTGGTTGATGATGTGATCGTAGGAAAACCCCGTCATGGCTCCGCTCTGTCGGAAGAAGAAGCCCGGGTCCGCCTTGCTCTCGACAAGGCCGCCGAGGGCAAGGATGTAGCTCTGGTCTGTTCTGGTGATGCGGGCATCTATGCGCTGGCGACCCTGGCCTTTGAGCTTCTCGACCGGGAAGATCGAGCGGATTGGAACCGCTTAGAGATCCGGGTGGAACCCGGCGTCTCGGCCATCCAGGCCGCCGCGGCTCGGATTGGCGCGCCCATTGGCCATGACTTCTGCACGATCTCCTTATCCGATCTGCTGACACCATGGGAAGAGATTGTGAAACGCTTGGAGGCGGCGGCGGCCGGGGACTTCGTGGTAGCATTGTATAATCCTGTTTCCAAACGCCGGCGCACCCAGCTGGAAACGGCGCAGCGGGTCCTCGTTGCCGCTCGCCCTGTCGAAACCCCCGTCGTTCTGGCCCGCAACTTGGGCCGCGAGGGGGAGGCCATCAATGTGATCACGCTGGGAGAATTGACGCCGGATCATGCCGATATGCTGACCCTGGTCTTGATAGGGAATTCTCAGACCCGCCTGACGAAACGGGGCGAAAGGGACTGGGTCTACACGCCGCGCGGCTATGCCGCTAAAATGGCTAAAACAGCGGAGAGAGTATAGGAGACATCTGAATGCGTATCTTGATTGTCATCGCTGCGGCGCTCCTGGTTTCTTCGCCAGCCTTTTCCCATAGCACGCCGTCGCCGTTGCCTGGAACGAAGTCGGGAAGCGAAATGCTGCGGAACACCAGCCGAACCATATTCATGGCGGTCGAAAATGCCGCCATCGGGAAGTTTTTCGGCCGCTCGACCATGCTCGCCGATCAGGTGCTTATTGATGCGGCGAAGAATGCTGTCCTGAGCTTGGCTAATTCATCCGGCAGTGCCGCGGGGACTTACCATTCGTCTTTGATATCCTCTATGATGTCGTTTCGAGTGCGGTGAAGTAAGGCGAGAGGCAAACATGACCGTACATTTCATTGGCGCCGGGCCCGGCGCGCCGGACCTGATCACGGTTCGGGGGTTGAACCTCATCAAGGCCTGTCCCGTGATCCTTTACGCCGGGTCCTTGGTGCCAGAAGCCGTGATCACTGAGGCCGCCGATGGCGCCCTGATCATGGATACGGCGCCCATGAATCTGGACGAAATCTTGGCCGAGATGGAGAAGGCCTATGCCTCCGGCCATGACGTGGCGCGCGTCCATTCGGGCGATCCATCAATCTACGGCGCCATCGGCGAACAGATGCGGCGCCTGGACTCCATGGGGATTCCCTACGATGTGACCCCCGGCGTGTCCGCCTACGCGGCGGCGGCAGCGGAAATGAAACGGGAATTGACCCTGGCAGGGGTCAGCCAATCAGTGATTGTGACCCGGACAGCGGTACGCTCGTCGGCCATGCCTAACAGCGAAGATTTGGAAACCTTCGCCAAAAGTGGGGCGACTATGGCGATCCATCTTTCGGTCAACAATATGGCCAAGGTGGTCCGTGAGCTCACGCCGTACTACGGCGACGATTGTCCGGTAGCGGTCTGTTACCGGGTTGGATGGCCGGACCAGGAAATCATTCAGGGCACCCTCACTGACATTCGTGACAAGGTGAAAGCCGCGGGCTTCACCCGCACAGCGCTTATCATGGTCGGCGGAGTACTTGATCCGTCGACCTTTGACGACAGTCGGCTCTACGCACCGGACCACTACCACGTGCTCCGTCCGCTCAAGACCTGAGCAG
Organism: uncultured Magnetovibrio sp.; assembly: GCA_964576415.1. Taxonomy (GTDB): domain Bacteria; phylum Pseudomonadota; class Alphaproteobacteria; order Rhodospirillales; family Casp-alpha2; genus UBA3470. The sequence goes on from CAZNWX010000400.1 coordinate 1,957, forward strand.
CAGGCCCACGCCGGTGACAGTGATGAAGATCCCGGCCAAGGCGAACCGTGTCGGGATGCTCTGACCAAGAAACAGCCGGTTCAGGATCAGCGTCAGCAACGGATAGCAGGCGACAAGTGGCGCGACGATAGTCACCGGGCCGCGGCTTAAGGCCATGTAAAGCAGAAGCACGGCGGCCCCGTTGACCATGCCGACGGCGATAAACCACCATATTCTGGCGCGGGCTGGCCAATCACCGCCGCCGCGCCGGCCTAGAATCACACCGCCCATAACCACCGCCGACACCATATAGCCAATGGTGACCGCCGCGAAGGGGCTTGGCCAATCCGCCAGGCCCCACTTCACCATCGGTTGGGCAATGCCCCGCAGAAACGCCGCGCTAAGCGGCAGGCCCAATGTCCATAAGGCGGGCCGCGCATCACCGTTGCCCCTGCTGACGAATAGCAAAGCCACGCCAGCGCAAATGGCCACAATGCCGAGCCCTTGGGTCGCATTGGGCGCTTCGTCTATGAGTACAATGGCCAGCACGACCGCGAATACAGGCGTCAGGTTCCCAAGCGTCCCTGTGAGATTCGGTCCGATACGCCTGTTTGCGGAGAA
>CAZNWX010000401.1:0-2552 GCA_964576415.1 uncultured Magnetovibrio sp.
GCCCGTCGCCTCCGATGATGTCGTCGTGATCTTGGTTCCTGAAAAGAACAAGGATATCGCCGGGAAGAGTGCCAAGGCGGCCACGCAGGCGCTGGCGCTGAAGTTTCCACGGACCGGCGATGGCCCAAGCACGATCCTGCAAAAGTCCAAACCGGAGGACGCCGGAAAATCGCTTTCCGTAGATACGATTGATTATGACGATAGCGGCCGCCTGCATATCAGCGGTCGCGGCCAGCCGACGCGAATTGTGCAGATTTATTTGGATAACAGGCTAATCGGCCGCTCCCCCGTGGACGGCAATGGTGGCTGGAGGCTGAAACCCAATCAGTCGGTGGCCCCGGGCCTCTATTCCCTGCGCGCCGACGAAGTGAACAAAGCCGGCAAGGTGCTAACCCGCATCGAATTGCCGTTTGCCCGCGCCGAACCGTTGGATACCCAGCCCCCTGAACCGATGGTCATTGTGCAGCCGGGGAACAGTTTGTGGCGCCTGGCCCGGCGCGTCTACGGGAGCGGGTTCCGCTACACCACGATTTTCGAAGCGAACATGAAACAGATCAAAGACCCAAACATGATTTTTCCAGGCCAGGTCTTTGCGGTTCCGGCAACGAACTAATCACTGGCGAATACCGCCCGGTTCAATGGGCCAGCGGATATAGTGGGGCAAGAGTTCCAGATAACGCTTCGTCCGGATTAAGAGACGCTCTGAGTTCAAAATCAGCGCAATCGGGTTAAACGACTCATTAAAATCGTTTTGTTAGAAAGAATCATCTGTTGATGCGGCATCGTCCAAACGCGGTCCTCGAGCGCCTTACTGGCCAGTTAAAGAACCGTGATGGCGTCGGCCAACGCGATCGAATTTTCCGCCGTTTATGGCAGACTGCCCAGATTGGCGCGAAACGAGGTATGGGCGATTTGATCGCGGGTATCGGGCGCACTGCGAATTCGCAGTTGAACTCCAGCTCGTCGGAGGCTTGGCCCCGCCGCATGGCGACAACTTGCTCCAGGCCGAGGCCGGCGTCTTCGCCATGTTTGATCGTTTCCAGGAATACGAGCGCGGATACATTCTGCGGGTTCATTCGTTATTTGTCTTTTACTTTGGTCTTTCCCTAGGGATGCGTCGTCTTTTCGACTTAATCCAACGCTGCAACCGTCCGGCGCCTGACGCGCGCATCGGCCCCGCCACCACACATCTTGGGGAAACGCTTGATATGAGCGGTAAAATTTGGACAATTCGCTCGCGCCGCTACCAAAGGAAGCTGCTATGCTGAAAACCGTCCTCGTCCCCGTGCATCGAGCTGGATGGCCGTTCATTGCCCTCTTCGCGAGCGCGGCCATTTTTATGACATGGTGGTTCGCACCGCTGGGGTTTGTCGGTTTGGTGCTCACCGTGTGGTGCATCTATTTTTTCCGCGACCCCCCCCGCGTAACGCCGGATCGCGATGGCTTAGTGATCAGCCCCGCGGACGGTGTTGTGCAATCCATCGTTCAGGCCGCACCGCCGGATGAGTTGGAAATGGGATCGGAACCACGTACCCGGGTCGCCGTGTTCATGAACGTGTTCAACGTGCACGTGAACCGAATTCCCATCCACGGCACCATTTCGGCAGCAGCCTACCGGCCGGGCCAATTCATTAACGCATCCTCCGACAAGGCGAGCGAACAGAACGAACGCCAAAGCCTCAAGGTCACCACCGAAGGCGGCCGGGACGTTGGTTTCGTCCAAATCGCGGGACTGGTGGCGCGGCGAATAATTTGCGAAGCGAAGGTCGGTGATCGAATGCGCGCCGGCGAACGCTTCGGTATGATACGCTTCGGAAGCCGCGTTGACGTTTACCTGCCGGATAATGTAGCGCCAAAAGTGGTCGTTGGGCAGTTGGCAGTTGCCGGTGAGACCGTACTGGCTGACCTAACCAGCGACGAAGTACCCCAGCACGGCGAAACAAGATAGGACGGACCATGTCGAAAGCCGCCGACACAATCAAGACGCAACGCCGGTCCCGATTGCCGCGTATATCCATCAACCGGATGATTCCGAATATCCTAACGTTGCTGGCCCTCGCCTCGGGCCTGACGGCCATCCGGTTCGCCTTTCAGGAGCGATGGGAACTGGTCGTATTCGCCATCGCCGTGGCGGCGATCTTCGATGCCTTGGATGGCCGCATCGCACGGTTACTGAAAGGGGTGAGCAAGTTCGGCGCGGAACTGGATTCACTTTCGGATTTCGTCTGTTTCGGTGTCGCGCCGGCGATCATCCTGTTTCTCTGGTCCTTGCAGGACGCAGGCCGAGGCGCATGGGTTCTGGTGATGCTATTTTCCATGTGCATGGGCTTGCGCTTGGCCCGGTTCAACGTCGCTTCCGATGATGAGGATACGCCAGAGTGGAAGGCGAATTTCTTCACCGGCGTTCCGGCGCCAGCGGGCGCGGGGCTGGTTCTGTTACCGATGATCCTATCCTTCCAAGTGGGCGATCACTTCTTTCGCTCGCCCTGGGTGGTGTCAGGGTTCCTGTTCTGCATTGGCGCCATGCTGGTAAGCGCCATTCCCACCTATTC
>CAZNWX010000402.1:0-2550 GCA_964576415.1 uncultured Magnetovibrio sp.
CCAATGCGGCCCGCTTGCCTGAACCAAGGCCGTCTCTCCGAAGAAGACGGCCAAATTGAAAATCACCCCGACCACGGCGGCTGTGATCGCACCCAGGGCATTTCGAGCCCATGCTCGCGCCTGCAGGTCCTCGATGTAGGGCGCACCGGCAATGATGAACAAGAACGACGGCAAGAAGGTGACCAAAGTAGTCAGGCTTGCCGCCAGCACGGCGGCTCCCAGCCCCGCCGCCTTCCATCCGGCGAAAAAGCCCACATACGTAGTCACCAGGATCAACGGTCCCGGTGTGGTTTCGGCCAGCGCAAGGCCGTTGATCATCTCCGGCGGTGTCAGCCAATAGTATACATTGACACCGGCGTCGGCGATGTACGGCAAGACCGCATAGGCGCCGCCGAACGTCACGAACGCAGCCGTGGTGAATAATTTAATGACATCAGCGTACGGCGTGGTACCGAACACGGTCAGAGCCAGGGCGCAAGGTATCGCACCCACGGCTAAGGTCCACAGCGACACCGTGCCCCAACGCCGGATGACATCAGCGACCTTGAAACTCAACGCCGCCGCGTCGTCTGTCGGCCCACCATGGGTCTCGCCTGCAAACTGCCCCCAGGACGTGCCAGACAGAACCACGCCGAATAAGCCTGCGGTCAAGACAACGATGGGAAATGCGATCCCGCCAAATTTGATGGCGGCAAAGGCGGCGATGGCCAGACCGATCGCCAACGCCGTATTGCAGGCTTTCGAACCGATGCGCCAAAGTGCGTAAATAATGATCGCGACGACCACCGGTTTGACGCCCTCAAACAGTGCTTTTACCAGCGTGCTATCGCCCTGAGACGCGGCAACCCAAGCAAGAACTATCATAAACACCATTCCCGGTACAATGAATGCGGTGCCGGCAAACAATGCGCCGCGCACCCCATGCAAGCGCCATCCGATATAGGCCGCCAACTGTTGGGCCTCGGGCCCCGGCAGCAGCATGGCGTAGTTCAGCCCGCGGAGGAATTCGCCCTGGCCAATCCAGCCACGTTTATCGACGCATTCTGATTGCATCATAGCGATTTGGCCCGCAGGGCCGCCAAAACTGGTAAACCCCAGTTTCACCCAATAGTAAGCGGCCTCGCCAAAGGATGGCTGCGCCTTTTTTGGTGAAACGGAACTTTCACTTACGACTGGCTCGTTCATGCGGGTCCTCCCATCAGCCACCACATGCAACGTATCCGTCTTGTGATGTCACGCAAACGGAAAATTCTTAATGCGGCTATTACCTGCTTTATGGCTCGAATTCGAACCCTCACAAGCCTATATTCTAGGCGTGCTAACAAGGGAAACTAATACCCATGTCCATTGTTCGCTTCACCGCTTTCCTCCTTACTTTCATCCTAGCCCTGCCGGCTAACGCGGCGGATAACACGCATAATATTGAATGGGATAACCTGGTCCCCCAAATGGCGCCTCTAGACAATCCCTTTACGGCTCTGACCATGGACCAGCGAACCGATTTCGAAATCTTGGTCGGTATCCGGGACATGAAACGCCGCGGGTTTCTATTCGAGGTCGACGAGGCATTCGAAGACGAAACGGAAATCCGCGAAAGGTTGACCCGACAAGGCTTAAGTGTGGATGACTACATCTTCGAGTACTCCCGGCTGGAACAGGAAATCATCAAACGCAACAAGATGACCAATGCCGAATTGGATGGTCAGATTGTCCGTATTCCGGGTTATGCTCTGCCGTTGGAGCACAAGGACACGGGCGTCAAGGAACTCCTGCTGGTGCCCTATGTCGGTGCGTGTATTCACGTCCCACCGCCGCCCGCCAATCAGATTGTCTACGTGACCCTGAAGGACGCTTACACGTCGACCAATCTTTATGAACCGGTTTGGATCACCGGGCGGATGACAATCGAGACCACCAACCAGTCGCTAACCTTCGTAGACGGCACCACGGGCATCGATACCGCCTATACGCTAAAAGGGGAGGAGGTCGAGCCTTACGAGAAATAAATTGCAAAGGCAGATGTCCATCCCTCTGCAACATTTAGATCCTTAAACCATAATGTATTTGCGTTTATGTTTGCTGTTGGATCAATTGTTATAATATAACATTGCTTTCCGTTTCCCAATTCGGAAGGCCTTCATGACACCCATATCGATGCTTCAGCACTCCATCTTCCTGATTCCCATGACGGCGCTCGCCAGTTTCCTTGCCACATCGCTCCAAGCCTCAGAACGCGCGCACGAACACGGCGTTGGCCAGCTCTCGATTGCCATCGAAGGTAACGAGGTCGAAATTGAGTTGGTTGTCCCTGGTGCGGACGCTGTGGGCTTCGAACATGCCGCAAGAACCGACAGTGAAAGAAAAGCCGTCGTGGCGGCCGCTGAGAAATTAAAGGAAGCGCAACGCTTGATCAGGCTCACGTCAGAAGCCCACTGCCATGTGGAAAAAACCGAAGTAGCTTCGGCCCTTCTAGAAAATGACAAGGACGAGCATGCTCACGACGACAAACACGAGAAACATGTCGAGCAAAAAGAACATAAACACAACGAA
>CAZNWX010000403.1:0-1796 GCA_964576415.1 uncultured Magnetovibrio sp.
CCTGGTCTCATCCGTCAACTCGGCGGCGAGGCAGAGCAAGCAGCATTCGCTGAGCATGGCATGCAGATCACCAAATATCTCGGCCCCGGCGGCGTACGCCAGGCGCGGGTCCACATACGGGTCGTAGGCCAAAACCCGACAGTTGAAGCCGTGTCGGAGTTTTTTCGCCAACTCGGCGCCGATGTAGCCCAATCCCACCAGGCCCACGGTCTTACCCTCCAATTCATAGATGCACATCCCGCTGCGTTCGGTCCACGCGCTGGCGTCCCGCGTCGCCCGGTCAGTCCAGATGAGCTGTTTCAGGGCCGCCAACATGAGCATGATCGAATGCTCTGCCACGGGCGTGCGACCGAAACCTTGGTGGTTGACCACCAAGATTCCACGTTCCGTGGCAGCCGGGACGTCGATATTATCGGTGCCAAAGCCCGATGTGGATATCACGACAAGGTTCTCACCGGCATCCATAAGCTCTGCGTCTACCCGTTCCGGTGTCCGCACCCAAAGCGCATGAGCGCTCTTAAGGGCAACGGCAACGGCCTGGGCATCCGGCGTGTCGATAATCTCCACGTCGGCACCGGTTGCGCGCAGCAGGTCGTGACCGGACGGGTCGTACATGGGCCGCCAGCATACAATCTTATGGGCCATGGGTTACTCCGTATATGAAAGGTGAGGGAGATCAGCTAGCGACGGTCAACGTCGCCGGCGTCCAATTCTGACGCCGCCGCGCCCGCTTGCTGGCTTCGTCCTCGTTGCCGTAATCGGTAAGCTCGCCTGAACCGAACCGACCATGGTCATCTAGCACGCTGGCGAGAACGTTGGCAAAGGCGGCTTCACCGTCCGGCATGTAGGCCGACACATAGACACCGCACGACCGGCAAATCAAAAACTCGGTCGCCTTGGTGCCAAATTGATAGCGGTTCAGGTCATCCTCGCGTTGGACGTTCAGGTGGATGTGTCCCCCTGGATCGGAGAGCGCCCGCGTCGAATGCTTGCGGCAAAACGAACAATCACAGGCGCGCGGGGTGAAATCCGTCGCCGCCTTGTTGGTCTCAAAGGTCACAGCGATGTTGCCACAATGACACCCGCCCTTGTATCCGGTCATCTCCGATCCTCCGTATTCTGTGTTCACCAAGAGGGATTGTCAGCCAACACCATTGGTCTGTCAGCGGCGGATCATTTCACGACGGAATAGCGATGAAACCGCGTATTGATGCGGAGTTGCCTCGGCTCGTGAAGCCGCGCACTACTAAAACCTTGAAAATGAGATGCCCCCCTTCGCCCCGGAGCCGATGATGACGATATCCGCGAACTACCTAGAAATGCAGAAAGAGTTGCACAACGATCCACACTATGGTGCGGCAGGCCGGATTTTCGCACCCATGGTCATCGATCTGGCAAAGTACGGGAACGACCAAAGCATCTCCGATTACGGCGACGGCAAATGCAGTCTTCAAGCTGGCTTGAATGACCTGGGCTAGCGCAGATTCGATTAACTTCCCCTACGAACCGGTATGCTCCGAGGCTGATATCGTCTGCTACGTCGATGTGCTAGAGCATATTGAGCCGTTGTTCCTGGGTTCGGTCCTTTAGGAGCTTCGATCCATTACCCATAAGTTCGGCTTATTCACCGTGAGAGTCTTGGCGCAAAAATCCTTTCGGACGGCCACAATGCGCATTTGATTCAGCAATCAAGAAACTGGCGGCAGTCGAAATTCGAGAAGCTATTTTAAATCTTTTAGATTGAGGATACGAACATGGGTTCCTCGCTCCTGGTAACCCCAAAACGCCTATATTTG
>CAZNWX010000403.1:1806-2547 GCA_964576415.1 uncultured Magnetovibrio sp.
GTGATTGAGAGCAGGGACGAATTGCGTAGAGTGTCGCACCGCTCGAAATGGCGGCTTGCTTCGGCGTAATTTGCGGGCGTGGTGAAATTGGTAGACACGCTAGATTTAGGATCTAGTGCCGAAAGGCGTGGGGGTTCAAATCCCTCCGCCCGCACCACGAACGACCAGCCAGCTGCGGCGACAGAGCGTGAAGGAACAACCCTTTTGAGCGAGCCCAAAGGTTTTGGGCCGCCGCCCAGAAACGAATAGACCGATTGGTGCGCCATGCAGATTACCGAGACAAAATCCGAAGGCCTGAGCCGGGAATACACCATTAACCTTCCCGCTGATGAAATTGAAGAGAAGGTCACCCACAAGCTGAAGGAAATTCAGCGCACCGCGAACCTTCCTGGCTTCCGCCCGGGTAAGGTTCCAGTGCCGGTCCTACGTAAACGCTTCGGGCAGGCGGTCCTCGGCGAGGTTCTGGAACGCGCGGTCGGCGATTCTTCTCAGCAAGCGTTGTCAGAGAAGGGCGTCCGCCCGGCTATGCAGCCGGAGATCGAGATCACCACCTTCGAAGATGGCTCGGACCTGGAATACAAGATGTCGGTCGAAACCCTGCCGGACATCGAACTAACGGACCTTGCGAAGATCAAGCTGGAACGCCTCGTCCCAAAGGCCGATCCCAAGGATGTCGATGACGCGCTAGAGAACATCGCCAAGGCGCATCAGACCTCCGAGCCGATCAAGGGCAAGCGTAAA
>CAZNWX010000404.1:0-2544 GCA_964576415.1 uncultured Magnetovibrio sp.
ATGGCTTCCTCAGTGAGCGCCTTGTCCATTTCCGCCTGCAGGACAGAACGTTGCAACATCTGGTCCTCAATGCGAGACATGAGGACCTTGAAATCCTCAGTCTCATGGAGTTTCTTCTTGCGCGCGTCGGCCGCTGACAACTTCATATCGATGACCGTGTCGACCAGCGCGGGATAAATTTGCATCAACGGAATCTGCTGATACTGCTGCGGCAAAAGCTGTTGCGCGTCGATCAGCATAGATTTGTGAACCTTGGTGCCATTCACGGTTGCGACGACCGGGTCGTCATCGGACGCCCGAACGCCGCCCGGCGTCATGGCAAGGGTTACGGCGAGAGCCGCGGCCCCCAGCGTCAGGCGTTGCATCATCATATTTGTATCCTTCGTTCACTGGCGGTTCGCCGCTTGGGGAAACGCCACTATAGGCCGCTTTGTACCCGGTGGAAATCGCGGTCTGATGATGACCCCGCGATGGCGTGGCTGCCAATCTACCAACTCAGTGTTTGGAGATTCGCTCAGCGCAGGCCTTCAACTCCACCGGGGTTTATGGGATGTTCTTGGCCGTTAGACGAACGGATGGGTCCGTACACGCCAATGGAACCAGCGGAGGCCTCATATCGGTCGTGGCACGGCGCGGCAATCGGTCGCGCCCGTCAGGATATGGCCTTCTGAGAGCACATAGCCTTGTGCGCGGACCTTCGTAATGACTTCAGACAGGCGATGCCACTCCACGACGGTCTCATCTGCCGATGGGCTTTCCCGCTCTTGCGAGCCCAAATCGGACAAGATCGCATGACTGCCCGCGCCAAGCGTCAGTCCCTCGGTCGCTACCAGTCCGCAAAGTGTCCGACAGCCGATCTCACCATGTCCTCGAGACACGTGATCTTCAGACCCTCCGGAGCTGAAGACAGAGCTTCGAGGATATCAGTGGCACGGTATACGACGCGAACGGATTTCAAGGCCCTCGCCTTTCTGACGGCCCGCGGATGCGCGGCCCTTCCTTGACCCAATTTCGGAAGTATGGTGGTGTCATTTATTGAGCCCAATGTCTATTAAAAGGACAGATTGGATGGGCGGTGAAGGCGTCGAACATGGAACACTCGGACCTCAAAACACTGGTAGATGCCGACCACGGCATGATCTCTCGCGAGATTTTCACGTCGCCTGCCATCTACAAACGGGAGTTGGAATCGCTATTCACGCGGACCTGGCTGTTCGTGGGGCATGAAAGCCTGATTCCCAATCCCGGTGATTTCTATCTCTCCCGCATGGGTGAGGAATCGGTCATCCTGTGCCGAGACCGGACGGGCGAAGTTCACGTGTTCCTAAATTCCTGCACGCACCGGGGTATGAAGGTTTGCCGCTACGACAAGGGGAACGCAAAAGTCTTCACCTGTCCATATCATGCCTGGTCGTTCGCCTTGGACGGATCGCTGCAGGGTGTTCCGCATTTCGACGACCTCTATGACGGTGTTTTGGACCGCGACGACTGGTCCCTACTGGAGGTGGACAGAATGGTTGTCTACAAAGGCACGATCTGGGCGTCCTGGGACAAAGACGCACCCAATTTCGAGACCTACCTGGGTGACGCCAAGCTGCATCTCGACATGACCCTGGATTGCCGGGATGGCCGCTCCGGCGGGTCGGAAGTGATCGGGGTACACCGCTGGAAGTTTCCCGCCAACTGGAAATTCGCGGCCGAGAACTTCCTGGGTGATTCCTACCATAACCATTCACACGGTTCGGTGGACGCTATTGGAATAGGCCCCTCGGCCCGGAGCGGCGTCAAGGGCCGGCGCGACGACGAAATGAAGGCGGCCCAACATATCTGGATCAGTTTTCCAGAAGGCCACGGCGTGCACAGTGCGATGGAGCATCCGGACGCAGAATTCATCGACAGCTATCTGGACCAGCCGGAAATCGGGGCCTACTTCCGCAATTGCTACGAAGAACGCCGGCGCCGCCTGGGCGACGAGGCGCAGCTAATCCCATTCACGGGCACGATCTTTCCTAACACCTCTTATCACGGCCGCCAGCCGCGGGGGTTGTGCGCCTGGCATCCGCATTCTTCCAGTGAGACAGAGGGTTGGCGGTTCTTCTTGGTCGATACGGACGCGCCCACGGCGGTTAAGGACTTTCTGCGCCATTATTACATGCGCTACTCCGGCCCCGCCGGTATGACCGAACAGGATGACATGGAAAACTGGCTCTATGCGTCCGCCGCCTCTAAGGGCACCATCGCCAAGCGGCTCAAGTTGAATTACCAGCAATCCATGGGCGCGGCGAAACTCAACGACCCGCTGCCCGGTTTGGTGGCTAAGCAAATGTCCGAACACATGGCCCGGGGCTATTACACACGCTGGCGCGACTACCTGGAGGGCCGGGATTGGGACCAACTGTTGGGCGTAGGCGATCCACGGTTTAATGATGGAGAGCCCGTGACGAAGGCGGGCCGAGCATGAGTGCGGTCTCCGACTTCAGCGATCTGATCGGGCGGAACCTCGCCGCGCAACCCGGGTACGCTGCCCTGCAATCACAACTGGAA
>CAZNWX010000405.1:0-2541 GCA_964576415.1 uncultured Magnetovibrio sp.
AAGAACGCCCCATCGTCATCATCACGTCGAACAACGAGAAGGAATTGCCTCACGCGTTCCTGCGTCGGTGTTTCTTCCATTACATTTCGTTTCCGGATGAAGACACAATGCGCCAAATTGTACAGGTCCATCATCCGGACGTTCAGAAACGGCTAGTTTCGGACGCCATGAACGTGTTCTACGGCATCCGTGAGGTCCCCGGCCTCAAGAAGAAGCCGTCGACCTCGGAACTGCTGGACTGGATCAAGCTACTCATGGTCGAAGACATTCCCGCAGAGGCTCTGCGCTCAGGTGACTCGAAGGATCTGATCCCGCCGCTCTATGGCGCGCTCTTGAAGAACGAGCAGGATGTCCATCTACTGGAGCGCTTGGCGTTTCTGAACCGCCGGGAGCAAGGCTGACTTTCTTCACCGCTGGCGCATCAGTCATCAACCACTGCCGCTTAACAGCCTAACCGATCCAGTGTAGCTCAGCGTGACTGGCGCAGATGCTCATCAATATGTCTCGCGAGGGCCCGGTTGCCGGACCGGACCCGACAGAGTAAGAGTAAGCGATGTTTGTCGATTTCTTCCTTAAGCTCCGCGAAGCCCGCGTACCGGTCTCCTTGCGGGAATACCTGACACTGGTTAAGGCCGTGGAAGCTGGCCTCGCTAACTTCGATGTCCGAGATTTCTATTATTTGTCACGGGCTACAATGGTCAAGGACGAGCGGAACCTGGACAAATTCGATCAAGTTTTCGGCGAGGTTTTCAAGGGTATTGAACCCACCGAAGAAGAAATCCAGGAAATCCCCGAAGAGTGGCTGCGCAAGCTGGCCGAAAAGGTCCTCACCGAAGAAGAAAAGAAACAAATTGAGGCGTTGGGCGGTTGGGAAAAGCTCATGGAGACTTTGAAGCAGCGACTTGAAGAGCAGAAAAAGCGCCACCAGGGCGGTTCCAAATGGATCGGTACGGCCGGGACCTCGCCGTTCGGCGCATACGGCTACAACCCGGAAGGCGTGCGGATTGGCCAGGAGGGAAACCGGAATTTCTCCGCTGTCAAGGTCTGGGACAAGCGCGAGTTCAAAAATTTGGACGGCGACGTTGTGCTCGGCACCAGAAACATCAAGGTGGCGTTGCGTCGATTGCGTAAGTTCGCCCGCGAGGGCGCGCAAGAAGAATTGGACCTGGACGATACCATTCGGGCGACGGCGAAGAAGGGCTGGCTCGATATCAAGATGGTTCCCGAGCGCCACAATGCGGTAAAGGTGCTGATCTTCTTCGACGTCGGCGGGTCCATGAACCCGCACGTCAAGACATTGGAGGAGCTCTTCTCGGCGGCGAACGCAGAATTCAAGCATCTGGAGTATTTCTACTTCCACAATTTTATCTACGAAAAGATTTGGAAGGACAACCGTCGCCGCCACACCGACACCACGTCCACGTGGGAGGTGCTGCACACCTATCCGCATGACTATAAAGTGATCTTTGTCGGTGACGCCTCCATGAGCCCATATGAGATCGTTTATCCCGGCGGCAGCGTCGAACATTGGAACGAAGATGCTGGCGCCGTGTGGCTGGAGCGGGTTACGCGCATTTACGAACACGCCGTGTGGCTGAACCCCGTGAAGCAGGCGTGGTGGGGCAATACCCAAAGTGTGGGGATGATCCAACAAATCATGGGCGACCGAATGTATCCGCTGACTTTGGATGGGCTCGATGGGGCCATGCGGGAGTTGAGCCGATAGGCAACACATGGCTGGCGAAGCGATCACCTCCGAAGAAGCGGCCAAACGGGCATTCAATGTTCTCAAGGGCGGTGTTGTTGACGATGGTGCGGCGCTGGCGCTGGTTGCGTTGTGTTCCGACAACATGTTGGCGCTGCAAGTCAATGGTCAGGCCTGTTGGCAGATGGGTAGGCGCGAAGAGGTCGTCGAATTCTAAAAACATCTCATCGTATGCGATCCTTCGAACCCCCAATTGCGGCATAATCTAATCTAACTAATTATCTGGATGGACAATCAACCGGAGAACGTCTTGGCGTCGGCCCATATGGTGGAGCGTGATCTCTACTTGACGTCGACGGCAACCTGCATGCGGACGATTTTGTCGGGCTCCGCGACCAAGCCATTGTTGGTGCGTGATCCTCGCTCCAGGTTGCCCACGTGCTCCATGCCCTCGGTGACCTTGCCCCAAACCGTATATTGACCATCCAGCCACTGGGACCGTGCGTAAACGATGAAGAATTGGGAATCACCGCTGTTTGGGTTGCTTGAGCGAGCCATTGAAACCGTGCCGCGGACGTGCGGCTCGCTAGAAAATTCAGCTGGAATATTCACACCCGAGCCCCCCGTTCCGTCGCCGTCTGGGTCGCCGCCTTGGGCCATGAAGCCACCGATAACACGGTGGAAGACCAAGCCGTCATAAAACTTCTGGCGAACCAATTCTTTGATGCGGGCCACGTGCTTGGGGGCCAAGTCCGGACGCATCTCAATGACGACGCGGCCATCTTCTAAATCCATGTACAAGGTGTTTTCAGGATCGGCGGATTGGGCGGGGTCCG
>CAZNWX010000406.1:0-2540 GCA_964576415.1 uncultured Magnetovibrio sp.
CGATGCCTTGTCCCTGCTGGATCAAGCGCGGGGTCGACATCCCGATCATCCGGCCATCGCCCGTATACATGCGGCGGCGCTGTGGGTGGACGAACGATCTACCGATCCGCCGCCGGACATGCTGCTGACCAATGAAATGATGGTCCTGGCCGGGGGACTATGCGCTGACGATCAACTGGACAGGGCCGCGCACGTTCTTCAATGCGCCGCCGACAAGGACCCGTTTCGTGAGGATATATGGGTTATGTTGGGCGATGTCCTGTCCATTACCGGTCGTTTCGCCAAAGCTGAAAATGCGGCCACGGCAGCGCTTGGCATCCACCCGGCGGAACCAAAGGCGCGCGTTCTGCGCGCCACCTTAGCCCTACAACGGGGCGATCTGAAAGCAGGATGGCGTTTGTTCGAAAGCCGGTTCGCCTACTGGCGTCGGGATACACCGCCCCGTCGGTTCCAGGCGCCTCGCTGGACCGGCGACTTGGGCTGCGACCGCACGCTGATGGTATGGCGTGAAGAAGGGGTTGGTGATGAAATTCGATTTGCTGGCTGCCTTGCCATGTTAGCGGAACATGGATTTTCTCGAATCATTTTCGAATGCGCGCCGCGTCTCGCATCCCTGTTTTCACGTTCCTTCCCACAGTTCGAGGTTCGCGGTGAGGCTGCCGACGGCCAAGAAGAAGATTACGACGTCCAAATTCCCCTATTCAGTCTGCCCGGTCTCCTCCGACCGCGTATTGCGGACTACGCGGACGGTGCTGCCTATCTCGACGTCGATCCCCAAAGCGCCGAAGTGTATCGGGGCAGATTGGCTGACCTTGGCCCTGCACCAAGGATCGGCGTATGCTGGACATCCTTGAACGCCTCATGGATGAAGCGGCCTTTCCACTCGGGGTTGGAGGATTGGGCGCCGATCTTTGACGCCGTTGAGGCGACGTTCATCAATTTGCAGGTCGACGTGGATCCAGCCGCCTTAAAATGCTGGCGAATTCATGATGTCGAAGGCTTAGATCTAAGAAACGATTTCGATGGTGTCGCCGCCTTGATATCGGAGCTGGACGCTGTAGTGTCGGCTCGATGTTGGGTGCCCATACTTTCAGGTGCGCTGGGCGTGCCGACGTTTTGTTTCTCCGCACCCTTCAACCCGTTCTTCTTCGGACAAGATCAAGATCCGTGGATGCCGTGGGTTCGGGTCTACACTTCGGCAGGACGCGCGGACTGGCGCGGTCCCATGGCAGCTATTGCCGCTGATTTGCCTGGCGTGCTCGGGCGGTTACGATGATTATGAAGATGAGGTAGGAACTCCCAATGGCACAAAATCTCGAAAAGCTGCAGGCGGAATTCGAAGAAGCCATGCGTTATCATCAGCTGGGGCAGGTGGATGAAGCGGAAACCCGCTACCGCAAGCTGATGAAGAAAGCGCCCAAGATGCCGATGTTGTACAACAACCTGGGTCTTGTCCTGCAGGCTCAAAATCGCATCGACGAGGCGGTCAAGCAACTTGAACGGGCCGTCAAACTGGATCGGCAATATGTGGACGCCTACTCCAATCTGGGCAACGCGTACCGGCGGGCCGGTAAGTTCGACGCGGCAATCAAGAGCTTCGAGCGAGCCCTGAAACTCAACCCCGCCTTCATTCAGGCCTTGGGCAATCTGGGCAACACCTACTTGGATATGGGGCGTCTCGAGGAATCGGAAAAGGCCTACCGAGATGGCTTGGCCTTGCTTCCGGAACAGCCGGATCTCTATTACAACCTAGGCCGAACCTTGTATGAACAGGGACGTTGGGACGATGCGGAAGAATCATTCCGCAAAACCCTCAGCCTGAATCACGCCTACCCCTTGGCTCATTGGAACCTGTCCCATGTGATGCTCTTGCACGGGCGTTTCCGGGAGGGGTGGCTCGAATACGAATGGCGATGGCATTGTCCAGGTTTCACTACACAAATTCCGAAGTTCGACCAACCCCGATGGGACGGCAAGTACATCTCGGGGAAAACGTTGTTGGTCTATGCCGAGCAGGGTTTTGGGGACACTATACAGTTCGTCCGATATCTGCCAGGGCTGTCGGCTAGAGGATGTCGTGTCATCTTTCTTTGCCAACCTGAATTGGCTCGGTTGCTGCGTGATATTTCCGGGATCGAGGGAATTGTCACCGAATGGACCGCCTTGCCCGAATTTGACCTGCACACGCCGCTGATGAGCTTACCCATGCTGCTCGGCATGAAGGAAGAAACCGACATTCCCAGTGACTTTCCCTATATAACCCCGCCCGCCGATGGCTCGGGCGCGCCGTCCTGCGGCGACGGCTTTAACGTGGGGCTGGTGTGGGCCGGCCGGGAGAGCCATTTGGTGGAAGCGCAGCGTTCGTTGGATTTGGTCCAACTCAAACCGCTGACCGAGGTTGCCGGTTGCCGGTTCTTTGCGCTGCACGAGGATGACCGCAGCGAGGAACTGGCCGCTGCCGGAATGGCGGATACCGTTACGGATTTGAGCGGACAGTTGTCGGACTTCGGCGACACGGCTCGGGTCATCGCCGGACTTGA
>CAZNWX010000407.1:0-2533 GCA_964576415.1 uncultured Magnetovibrio sp.
GGATTTTGGGATTCATTTTGCCTTGCGTTATCGCGAGGAACTGTGGCGCGGATACGTCCAGCATGAGGCGCTTGTGGAAGCGGCCAAGGGCGGCGGCGGCGCGTTGACCCTCTGCGCTATTAGCGCCGCCATGGCCTTCTACGCCTTCCTTCCGACCGATTACGTCGGGCTTGCGGAACTGGGACTGATCGCAGGCACCGGTATGTTCATTGCGCTTTTTGCAAACCTGACGGTGCTACCGGCCCTCATCGCGCTTTGGCCCTTGGCTACGGCCATTCGCGAGGCCCGTCCGTATCTGTCCATGGGTGGCTTTGAGCCTTCGACTTGGATTGGCCAAAAGGCCCGTTGGATTTGTGTCGGCGCCTTAATTTCCGGCATTGCCGCGGTGACTATCGTTCCGAAGGTTGCTTTTGACTTTGATCCTCTGAACCTGAAGGACCCGTTCACGGAATCAGTGGCGACGCTGAACGACCTTCTGGCGGACGGCAGCCGAAATCACCATACCATCGAAGTTCTAGCTTCTGATCTTCCTGCTGCTGACGCTATGGCGAAGCGATTGAACGAACTGGAGGCCGTGGGGCGAGCCATGACCTTATCTAGTTATGTCCCCGATAACCAAGACGAGAAGTTACTAGTCATTCAGGATATGGCGCTTCTGATCGAGCCGGCGCTGAGCGCAAGCGAGCAGCCTCCGCGACTGAAGGAAGGGGGCCGGCTGGCTGCCTGGTCGGCGCTGTCGGCGAAACTGGAGACCATGGCCAAGGCCGTTACTGGCCCATCAGGCCAAGCGGCAATACGTCTTCGCGACGCCGTCATGCAGTTTATAGAAACTCCGTCAAAACACGCCGCATTGGTGGAATTTGAGAACCGCTTATTGACAGGGCTGCCGGGACGCTTGGATGCGCTAAGTCAGTCATTGCGGGCCGAGCCCGTCAGCATTGAGGCCCTGCCCAAAGCGTTGCGCGAACGCCAAGTATCCACCGATGGTCACGCGCTCGTCGAAGTTTCGCCTGAGAATGTATTACGCGACCGAACGGCCGTGCGGGCGTTCGTTGAGGCCGTGCGGAATGTTGCACCGGACGCCGTTGGGTCACCGGTTGTCATCCTTGAGGCAGGGAGAACGGTGCTTTGCGCGTTCCTGGAGGCCTGCGTTTTCGCCGTGGTTTGTATTGTCATCTTGCTGTCGATCGTTTTTCGCCGGGTCCGCGACGTGGCCTTGGTCTTTGCGCCGCTGCTGCTTGCCGGACTATGGACCATGGCGGCTGCGACGTTACTCGGCCAAGCATTCAATCTGGCCAACGTGATTGTCCTTCCGCTGCTGTTCGGCCTTGGCGTAGCCGGAGGCGTGCATCTCGTCGCGCGATCCCGAGATGGTGCGCAAGCGTCGGACGCCTTGCTGACTTCGACACCGCGCGCCGTCTTATTCAGCGCGCTGACGACCATCGGTTCGTTTGGCAGTATTTCGCTCTCGGGCCACCCTGGAACCGCCAGCATGGGGGTGCTGCTGACACTTGCATTGATGATGACCTTGGTGGCGACGCTAGTATTCTTGCCGGCCTTGCTGGTGCTGCTTCAGTCCGGAGACCAGGAAGAATAGGTGGGTTAGTCGGACGATCGCAGGTCCCGTGCTTTCCGCTTTAAGGTCGCGATCAATCCATCGATACCATCCGATTTCAAGATTCGCCGATATTCGGACCGGCGCACAGCCAGTTCGCTAATCCCGGGACCAAGTAAGACGTCGATAATCCGCCAAGCCCCTTTGATCTCGCGGCAAACATAGGTGAGAGCGACATCCCTGCTAGACGGGTTCTTCAGCACCGTGTCCACCAACATTGTTTTTTGGGGCCCCTCGCGAGTTACTTTGGTTTGGAACGATTGTCCGGAAAACCCAGAAAAACGGTTGGCGTAGGTGCCGACGCTGACATCGCTAAAGACCTGGATAAGCTGTGCTTGCTGCCCCGGTGATGCCTTGCGCCAAAATTTGCCCGTCGCAATCTGCGCCATGATAGGCAAGTGGAAGCTATCTTCAATGCTGGGCTTAAGGTGCGCAAAACGGCCATTGAACCCCAGCGTATCGGCAGCGCGCATTACCGCTAGAAGTGATTCGTGAAATTCGTCGATCATTTTTGCCGGCATCCTGCTCTCGGCGGGAAGACGCGGCGCGAATATCGCCGCCGCCGCGCCGGCCAAGCCGGCCAGAGCGAAACGTCGACCAAAGAGTTTCCGTGTCATAGATAACCCATCAAAAATTGAGGTCTGATAAATCTTAGCGAGACATAAGGTCGTCCGCTTTGTCGTTCAACAATTTGATCAGGCCGGGCATGCCGCTATTCTTCAGTACCATGGAATATTCAGAACGCCGAACCTTCAATTCGCTAATTCCGCTATCCACAACAACATCAATCAATTGCCATTTGCCCGCGAATTGCCGCGCGACGTAGGCGAGGTCGACCTTTGATTTATCGCTTTTCACAAGGTTGGTGAGGACGATGGTTGCCTTGCTGGGACCGGGGCGCTCACCGACGGTTTTAAA
>CAZNWX010000408.1:0-691 GCA_964576415.1 uncultured Magnetovibrio sp.
ACCGTTCCTTTCGGTAGCGCCGACAAGCCCGAGAGCCGTTTCAAGGCCCTGATGACAACCCGCCAGCAATCCGCGCCCGTCAGTCCGGGCTTCAGGTGAACAAGGAAATGGCTGTGTGGTCCGTCGTTGCCTTCCTTGACCCAGATGTAATATGCCCCTCCGGATTTTCGGGAAAGCCATTTCCCCAGCGTATCCTGCACCGGCTGGTGCCACGACCAGTCTCCCGACGTCCACTCAATGGTCAGATGATGCAGAAGCGGTCGGCCTATCCACCATGCATGTGCCGACGCCTGGATCATGTTTTCTATCGCCCGAAACGGTATCCGCGTAACAGAAGGCCGGTTTGTATTATCAACATATATAAGTGGGGCCTGCGCTTTAAGGCCTTCCGGTTGGTGGCGGGAAGCCAGATATTCAGGGGCAGGGACGTCGATCGGCGTGGAAACACAGGGTATTTCCTGTCCGAGTTTTGACAATCGTCCGCCGGTGTTCGCGTGCTTCTGTTCGTGTGGTTGGTACGTCACGCCGCGTCCCGCCATTTGTTTTGCTGGCCCAGCAGCCAATCCCGGAAATTTTCCTCCATTGCCGCCAAACCGCGTTCCGCATTCACCGATGGACGGATACCGCTTTCGTTTAGGACACGCTGCAGAACCGTTTTCGTGGACCCCACGAAGCGGAAGGGTTTCCAGCC
>CAZNWX010000408.1:701-1468 GCA_964576415.1 uncultured Magnetovibrio sp.
CCGTCTGGTTCGGCTGTTGGATGCGGAGACCCGTTCACCGGGTGCGTTCTTTTTGACTTAACCAACGGGCAGAACACCCGGCTGTTCGCGGACGGGCTGATGGTCGAGGCGAAGGCCGGACGATCCGCCCCGCGCCATGGCCAAACAAATCCTTTCCATTGGTTCCCTTGAAGTATAAAACCGCCGTCTTATTTAATTTTCGGACATTAGCGCCCGCCACGGAGGGAAGGATTATGGAATCCGTTATTCTTGTTATCCACCTGTTGATTGCCATCGGCCTGGTCGGGGCAATTTTACTGCAGAAAAGTGAAGGGGGCGCTCTCGGCATGGGTGGTAGCGGCTCGGGCGGCTCGGGCGGCATGGGCGGCTTCATGAGCGGCCGCGCGGCCGGCGACCTGCTGACCCGGACTACGGCGATGCTGGCGACGTGCTTTTTCCTAACCAGCTTCGTGCTGGCGATCCTCAGTGGCTCTGGGCGCGAATCGACTTCAATTCTCGACCAAGCCCCGGCCACGCCGGCAATTCCCGCAACCCCGACAACCCCGCAGGTTCCGAGTGGAAATTGATAAAATTCTCGACTTCACAAGGGCTTAAACCCAGACCCAACGAGGCGGAAATCTCTCCGCCTCTTTTCTTTTGGCAGGCCCGTATTTTCCTATATTGTTAAAGCCCATGACGCGGTTCATCTTCATCACCGGCGGCGTGGTTTCCTCTCTTGGAAAAGGCTTAGCATCGGCGGCTTTGGGCGCCATGTTGCAGGCTCGAGG
>CAZNWX010000408.1:1478-2520 GCA_964576415.1 uncultured Magnetovibrio sp.
ACTAGACCCGTACCTCAACGTCGATCCAGGCACCATGAGCCCGTATCAGCACGGCGAAGTGTTTGTCACCGACGACGGCGCCGAAACGGATTTGGACCTCGGCCATTACGAGCGTTTCACAGGCGTCGCGGCGCGTCAGAGCGACAACGTAACGACCGGACGCATCTATTCCGACGTGATTGCCAAAGAACGCCGCGGCGATTATCTGGGAGCGACCATCCAGGTCATTCCCCATGTCACCGACGCCATCAAGGAATTCGTCATCAGCGACCTGACGGACGAGGATTTCGTTCTGTGCGAGATCGGCGGCACGGTCGGCGACATCGAGGGCCTACCGTTCCTGGAGGCCATCCGGCAGTTGCGCAACGATCTCGGTCGCGACCGTACGATGTACATGCACCTGACCCTATTGCCCTACATTCCAACGGCGGGTGAACTGAAAACCAAGCCTACGCAGCACTCTGTGAAGGAAATGCTGAGCGTCGGGATTCAGCCCGATGTTCTGCTTTGCCGCGCGGACCGGGAGATTCCGCCCGCTGAGAAACGCAAGATCGCACTGTTCTGTAACGTCCACGAAGGCGCGGTCATCTCCGCCTTAGACGTACCGTCCATCTATCAGGTCCCGATCAGCTATCACGAAGAGGGCCTGGATGATCAGGTTTGCCGGCATTTTCGCCTGGACGTGCCGCCGCCGGACCTGAGCCGATGGAACACGATCCTCGATCGCGTACTGAAACCCGAGGGCGAAGTTTCCATCGCCATCGTCGGCAAGTACACGGGCCTGTTGGACGCCTACAAATCCCTGTCGGAAGCCCTGGACCACGGCGGCATCGCAAACAACGTCAAAGTGAAGATGAATTGGATCGATTCTGAGATTTTCGAACGCGACGACACCTTGCATCACCTGGACGGCGTCCACGGCATTCTCGTGCCGGGCGGTTTCGGAGAGCGCGGCGTCGAGGGTAAGATCGCGGCGGCCACCTTCGCGCACGAACATCGCGTACCGTACTTCGGCATCTGTCTCGGCATGCAAATGGCGGTG
>CAZNWX010000409.1:0-2520 GCA_964576415.1 uncultured Magnetovibrio sp.
AAGGACAACACCGGTTACGATCTTAAACAGCTGTTTATCGGCGCGGAGGGAACACTTGGCGTTATCACGGCAGCGGTTCTCTCATTGGTGCCAGCGCCAAGAGACCGGGTCACGGCCATGGCAACTGCGAAAAACTGGGAAGACCTCCTAAAATTGTTCCGGATTATGCGCGGGCGCCTATCTGGATCCTTGATTGCCTTCGAGGTATTCACGGACCTGGGTATGGAGATCACTGTCGACCACATTGATGATGCACACGATCCTTTTACTGATGCCCATTCACTATATTCACTCATGGAGGCTGCCTGCTATGACAACGAGGCAGCGGTACGTGAAGCCGTGGAAAAGGGGCTCGGTGAAGCCTTTGAAGACGGTATTGTCAACGACGCTGTCATGGCCAAAAGCGGTCAGCAGGCTGCCAACCTGTGGAACGTGCGCGAAGGTCTGCCGGAAGCCCAAAGCATGGAAGCCATGGTGATCAAGCACGACGTCTCTATTCCTATTTCCAGGGTTCCCGAATACGTGGCTCAGGGAGGATCCATTGTGACCCAAGCCATTCCCGGCGCACGATTGTTACCTTTTGGTCATATGGGAGATGGCAATCTGCACTTCAATGTGCTGCAGCCAAACGATATGGGTCGCGACGCGTTCCTGGCCTTCAAGAATGGCATAAACCGCAAGCTTCACGACCTAGCCATTGCTATGGGTGGAACCTTCAGCGCTGAACACGGCGTTGGTCTCAACAAAGTGGGTGACCTGGCTCACTACCGCTCAGACGTGGAAATCGATCTCATGGCGCGGGTCAAACAGGCCTTTGATCCCGCCAATATCATGAACCCGGGCAAAGTAATCAATGTCGGCTGACGCATAGCCACCTTTTGAAACAAGGTGATGTTTTGCCGCCCAGGGATGCGGACTATCTTGCCCGACCATGAGCGACACCGATACCCTGATCATCGATACAACGGCCCGAATTTTTCAGGAACTGGCCGATCCGCAGGCAGTTATCGCCGCCGTCGACGACAGCTGGAAGACAGCGCTATGGAATGCGCTGGAGGAAGCAGGGCTGACCCTAGCCTGGGTCCATGAGGATCATGGCGGCGCAGGCGCTGCGATTAGTGACGGCTTCGATATCTTATATGTCGCCGGTCGCCATGCCGTTGCCGTGCCCCTGGCGGAGACGTTGCTGGGGGGCTGGCTGATGGCGCGGGGAGGGCTTCAGGTGCCACCGGGACCCATGACCGTCGCTATGGGCGGCCCCGCCGAACCGCTGCGGATTAGGGGCAGGCACCTGCATGGCTGCGCGCGAGGTGTGCCGTTCCCCGCGCTCGCAGAGCACGTGGCTTGTGTGGCTGACGGTGAGGGCGGCCCCCAGGTCGTGCTTGTCGCGACCGCATCTGCCGATATCACGCCCACCGCTGGCATGGCGGGGGATGGGCTCGGCCAGATGGTGTTCAATGGCGCGCCGGCGATCGCTGCTGCGCGGGTACCTAACACTTTGGGGCTTGAGGACATGATGCTTATGGGTGCTGCCGTGCGTGCGCAGCAAATGGCCGGTGCCCTGCAAGCGGTGCTCGACCTGTCCGTATCCTATGCCCAGGAGCGTGAGGCCTTCGGGCGGCCCATTGCGAAGTTCCAGGCCGTGCAACAGAATTTGGCCCGCCTAGCCGGGGAAACCGCCGCTGCCTCGGCTGTCGCTGCCTCCGCCGCCGATACGATTCATCACGCCGAGACTTTTGATGACGCCGTTTTTCTGGAGGTAGCGGCCGCAAAGATTCGTTGTGGCGAAGCCGCCGCCGAAGGCGCGGCCATCGCCCATCAGGCCCACGGCGCAATGGGATATACGGACGAACACGCACTGCACCGCTTCACGCTGCGGTTGTTCCCGTGGCGCGACGATTTTGGCTCCGAGTCCGAATGGGCCGCCGGCCTGGGCGCGATGGTAGCGGCCAACGGCGCCGATCGGCTTTGGCCGGTGGTGGCGTCCCGATGAGCCAGCCTATTCGCTTCGACCCCATCCGCCTGCCGCCCGAAGCCGAGGTTTTGCGCGCCGAGGTGCGCGCGTTCCTGGCCGAGGAGATCGCCGCCGGTCATTTCGATCCCCAGACTTCGCCTATGCAGGATGGTTTTGACAGAGACTTCAGCCGCCGGGTTGGACAACGGGGCTGGATTGGCATGACCTGGCCGAAACGGTACGGAGGTCAAGAGCGCAGCTACCTGGAACGCTACGTGGTCACAGAGGAATTCCGCGCTGTCAGTGCCCCTGTGCGCGCTCACTTCACCGCCGACCGCCAGAGCGGTCCGGTATTGCTGAAGTATGCCTCGGAAGAGATCAAGATGGATATCCTACCCCGCATTACCCGCGGCGAATGCGGGTTCTGTATCGGGCTGAGCGAACCGAATTCTGGGTCCGATCTGTTCGCGGCCCGGGCCAAGGCTGAGAAGACGGCGCGCGGTTTTGTCCTGAACGGCTCCAAGGTGTGGACTACTTACGCCCAGTGCGCAGACTACATGATCGGG
>CAZNWX010000410.1:0-2509 GCA_964576415.1 uncultured Magnetovibrio sp.
TAAGAGACTTTGTTTCGTTGGGAATCTCCTGTACATGCCAGGAAATGGCTTCACCCTCGCGGTCAGGGTCAGTGGCCAGATAGAGGCGATCGGCGCTCTTAAGCGCCTTGGCGATCTCGCGAACATGCTTTTGGGATTTGTCGTCGATCTGCCAACTCATGGAGAAGTTGTCATCAGGACGCACCGATCCATCTTTCGGCGGCAGGTCGCGGACATGTCCATAGCTGGCGAGAACGGTGTAATCGCTACCCAGGTACTTATTAATGGTTTTTGCTTTTGCCGGAGACTCGACAACGACAACACTGCTCATGGCGACCCTAATCCATCACAAAAATCACGTTTACTTATCCGCTCGGCACGGGAGAATTGGCACTTCGGGCAGCAATGTCAACTGACGATCTGTTTTGCCACACACCTGCCACATGAACGTTTGTAACGTTTACAGGACTTTGATCCCATCGAGACGAAAGTGATTTTATCATATTAAATCAATGAGTTAAGGGAAACGTGTAGGCATGTCGAGAGACGGTGTGAAGGAACCACAAATCATAGCCAATCTTCGTGGTGAATTTCTCGAAGATGCGCGTCAACGTTTGGTTCAGATGATGGAAATTCGCGAGAACGCAATGCGTTCGGCAAACCCCGAGCCGAGGAATTCAGCCTTCCGAGGGGGAACTTGCCTTTTTGCCAAAGCGACTTTCCTGGCCGCGCATCAAGCGGACAATGTTTTCCCGATGGCGAATGAAGGCCAACAACACCAGTCCGACCGCCAGATAGGTGACAGGACGCGTGGCCAGGTATTCCGCGAAGACAACCGACGCCGCGAGCGCGCCCAAGGATGCCAGTGAGGAATATCGGAACATGCCGGCGATCAGTAACCACGCGGCACAGGTTGCCACGACCACATGCCACGACGCGACTAGTAATACGCCCAATGTGGTGGCCACGCCTTTGCCACCACGAAATCTTAACCAGACTGGGAAATTATGGCCAAGAACCGCACTGAAGCCGGCGACCAAGCCCGCCTCAAAGCCCCAGTAGGCCATAACCGCCCACGCCGCCGCCGCCCCCTTGCTGCAATCCAAAATGACCGTCAAGAGCGCCAGGGCTTTGTTGCCGGTGCGCAGAACGTTGGTTGCGCCGATGTTGCCGCTGCCGATCAGGCGGATATCCCCTAGGCCGGCCATTCGGGTGATCACCAGACCGAAGGGGATCGAGCCGAGTAAATACCCGCCGACGACGGCGGCACAAAAAGTGTGCATATCGCTCAAGGCTTGTCTCCCAGTTCAAAGACCGAGCGTCCGTCGATGACGGTGCGCAAAACCTGACCCTGTACGGGCCGGCCATCGAACGGGGAATTCTTGGACTTTGAATGGAGTTTATCGTCCGTGACTTTCCAGCCTTTGTCCGGATTGAAAATCATTAAATCCGCTGGCGCGCCGGATTCTAGGCGGCCAGCGCGAAGGCCCAATAGTTTGGCCGGTTTTGACGTTATCAAACCGAGCGCCGTCAACAGGTCAAGATGGCCATTGTGAACCAGTTCAAGGGTGACTGGAAGCAGCGTTTCCAGGCCTGTGCCGCCAAACGCCGCCTCACTGAAGGGGAGGCGCTTGGCCTCTTCATCCTGGGGTAGATGGTCTGAAGCGACCACGTCGATGGTCCCGTCGACCAGCCCTGCGACCACCGCCTGACGGTCGCTTTCGGCTCGCAGGGGCGGTGCCAACTTGGCGAACGTCCGGTAATCGCCGATGGCCAACTCGTTGAGGGCGAAGTAGGGCGGCGCGGTGTCGCAGGTGACCTTAACGCCGCGCGCACGGGCTTGACGGATGACTTCAACGGCCGCAGCCGTGGATATGTGGGCGAAGTGGATGCGCCCGCCGGTCATGTCGGCAAGCCGTATGTCGCGCTCCACCATGATGACTTCAGCCTCGACCGGGATCCCAGCCAATCCTAAGCGCGTTGCGGTCTCCCCGGCGTTCATGACGCCGTCCACGGTCAGCGACGGTTCCTCTGCGTGCTGAACGATCAGCAAATCAAACGTGCCCGCGTACGACAAAGCCCGGGACATGATCTGGGCGTCCGCCAGGGCCTTTATACCATCCGTGAAGGCGACCGCGCCGGCCTCGGCCAGCATGCCCATTTCCGTGATCTGCTTACCCGCCAAGCCGCGGCTGATCGCCCCGTAGCAATAAACCTTCGCCAAGCCATGTTTACGAGCCCGGCGAGCGACGAACTCAACCGTCGACATGTCGTCGATAACGGGTTCCGTGTTTGGCAGGCAGACCATTGTGGTTACCCCACCGGCGACCGCCGCGCGTCCGGCCGTCGCCAGTGTTTCCTTGTGTTCCTCGCCCGGCTCCCCCGTATGCATCCGAATATCGACAAGGCCGGGAGCAAGGCACGCGCCCAAGCAGTCGACATTTTTGACGTTCTGCGGCACGCCGTTCTCGAAGAGGCCGGGCTGGGCTTCGACGATCGTCTCGCCCTCAGTCAGGACAGCACCTCGGGC
>CAZNWX010000411.1:0-1144 GCA_964576415.1 uncultured Magnetovibrio sp.
GGAGTCGAGTGACAACGATGTGGCCATGGGTGTGCTTGCCAACGACGTGCGTCGCTACTATCTGGACCGCGATGGCTTTGTCGAAGACGGCATCACCGCCGGCAAGGCCCCGGATGATGCACTTTACGACTATCTCCGGGACACGGCGACGCCCCCTAAAAATACCTCCGGATACATGCTATGAGCGTTTGTATCGTCGACTACGGATCGGGAAACCTGCGCTCTGCCGCCAAGGCCTTCGAACGGGCCGTTGCGGAAGCCGGTTTGTCCATGACCATCACCGTCACTGCAGACCCCGATCAGGTGGCTGTGGCCGATCGTGTCGTCCTGCCGGGCGTAGGTGCCTTTGCAGATTGCAAGCGCGGTTTGACTGCCGTAGATGGAATGCCTGACGCCGTTCACCGCGCCGTCCGCGAGGGCGGCCGACCGTTCCTCGGAATTTGTGTTGGTATGCAGCTCATGGCGGCCCGCGGCCTGGAGCACGGTGTCACCGATGGCTTTGCTTGGTTGGAAGGCGAAGTTGATGCCATCAAACCTATAGATACCACCTTCAAAATACCCCATATGGGTTGGAACGAACTCACATTTGCAGAAACCCGCCATCCCGTTCTTAAGGACCTCGATGATGGCACTCACGCCTATTTTGTCCACTCCTACCATATGGTGTGCACGAATTCTGCCGATATCCTCGCGTCTACCGACTATGGTGGGCCGGTGACCGCCGCGGTTGGCCGGGACAACCTGTTCGGCACTCAATTTCACCCAGAGAAAAGTCAGGCTACAGGCTTAAAGTTAATCAAAAATTTCCTCAGCTGGGCCCCGTGAACGCCCACCCCGAGACATTGCTATGATCTTTTTTCCTGCTATTGATCTGAAGGACGGTCACTGCGTCCGGCTTCTCCGGGGCGAGATGGACGCCGCGACGGTTTTCAATGATAATCCCGCCAGCCAGGCTGCCACGTTCGAATCGGAAGGTTGCAAATGGCTACATCTTGTTGATCTAAACGGTGCTTTCGAGGGCCGTCCGGTCAACGGCAGTGCGGTTGACGCTATTCTCCAGGCGATTTCCATCCCGGTGGAGCTGGGCGGGGGCATCCGCGACCGCGAGACCATCGCGATGTGGTTGGACAAGGGTGTCGCCCGG
>CAZNWX010000411.1:1154-2507 GCA_964576415.1 uncultured Magnetovibrio sp.
CACACCGTGTCCTCCACAGCTTCAGGCGCCCCCTGGGAACGGCCGCCGTCCGTGACCCGACGCTAGTGCGTGACGCTTGCCGCGCCTACCCGAGCCAGGTGGCTCTTGGCGTCGACGCCAAGGACGGTTACGTCGCCGTCGAGGGCTGGGCTAAAACGGCGGAAATCAGCGCCTTGGACCTGGCCCGGCAATTCGAAGACGCCGGCGCGGCGGCCTTGATATACACGGACATCGCCCGTGACGGGGCCATGCAGGGCCCAAATATTGACGCCACCTTGGCCCTTGCCGATGCCGTCTCGATCCCAGTTATCCTGTCCGGCGGCGTGTCGTCCATCGCCGATCTGGCGGCCGTCAAGGCGGCCGCCGGTGACCGCCTGGAAGGTGTCATCAGTGGGCGCGCCGTGTACGACGGCCACATCGACGTCGCCGCGGCCACGGCCTTGTTGGCGGGAGGCGCGCGATGTTGAAGGCGCGGGTCATCCCTTGCTTGGATGTCGCCGGCGGTCGCGTCGTAAAGGGCGTCAATTTTGTCGATCTGGTGGATGCTGGCGACCCGGTGGAACAGGCCAGGGTGTATGACGCCGCCGGTGCGGACGAACTTACGTTCCTCGACATCACCGCTAGTCACGAAAACCGCGAAACTATTTACGACGTCGTCGGCAACACGGCGGAACAATGTTTCATGCCGCTGACCGTCGGCGGTGGCGTTCGCACCACTGAGGACGTCCGCAAACTCCTGTTGGCCGGTGCCGACAAGGTGTCCGTAAATACCGCGGCCGTGAAGAACCCCGACTTCGTGCGTGAGGCAGCGGAAAAATTTGGCACGCAATGCATTGTTATTGCCGTCGATGCGAAAAGCGTTGGAGCCGATAAGTTCGAAATCTTCACCCACGGAGGTCGCGAGCCGACGGGCATCGATGCCGTCCAGTGGTCGCAGCGGATGGCCGCATATGGCGCAGGGGAAATCCTGCTAACGTCCATGGACCGTGACGGCACCAAACAGGGCCTCAACATCCCGCTGACGCGCGCGGTTTCCGACGCCGTGCCCATCCCGGTGATCGCCTCAGGCGGGGTCGGCACCCTCGATCACATGGTCGAAGGGATCACCGAAGGCCATGCCTCTGCCGTTCTGGCGGCCTCGATTTTCCATTTCGGCACCTTTACCATCGGCCAAACCAAGGCGCATATGGCGGCGTCCGGGGTACCCATGCGAGACGCCCCACAGGCGCCCTGAAGCGAAATTGAGCGGAGACAACCATGGCTGACAACAGCCCCACCATTGACCAACTGTATGAGGTTATCGCCAGCCGGCGCGGCGCCGATGAATTGATCGACTACAAGGCAGACGGCCTC
>CAZNWX010000412.1:0-2490 GCA_964576415.1 uncultured Magnetovibrio sp.
TCTCTGATAACCGCGAATTGGTTGCGAATCACCTTAATCCGGGAGGGTACCAGATTCCAACAATGGGCGGTAGGTCGCGCGCGGGATGTCAGACAGTGCAGTGGATTTTGCATCCTGATTACGATAACATCGTAATATTCTGAAGTTCGATCAGAAAATGGAGGAGTAGAGGAATTGAATATGAACATGCAGGAGCGGATCGACGACCTCAGAACCCAGCATCAAAACCTCGAAAAAATTTTAGACACAGAAAATCACCGACCGCATCATGACGATATTCATATTGCCGATTTGAAGAAGCAGAAACTCGCTATCAAAGATCAGATCGCCAGCCTGGAGGCGCAAGCCTAAGTCTTGCATCGATCTGGGTCTGAGGGGCTCGGAATTGGCTTCGGAAACATGTGTGGACGCGCGGCACACGAGCGCGCGGTGGAGCCTTTCATAATTGTTTTCTTCCAATAAATCATCGCGCTGACCGGTCGCGCCCGCCCGCTTGAATGACAGCCCTGATGTCGGCAAAGGTGGCGGCGCGGACCTTCCGCTTGGCCGGCGTCGCCGTTTTAAAGCAATTGGTTTTTATCAAGTGCGATCCTTAGGCGTCATGATGCTGGGGAATCAGGCGCCGCCGTCCGGGATATAAAGTTGGATCACGCCAGACATGTTGTCGTCGCCGTAGCCGCCGTTCATGGCCTTGGTGAAGACGTCGTGGGTGGCTTGGGCCAAGGGCATACCTTCGCCGCCAGCCGCGGCCAGGACATAGCCCAGGTCCTTTTCCATCAGGTTGACAGGGAAAAGGGGGGCGAAGTTGTGCGCCACCATTGACTCGGCCGCCATCTTCGCTAACGGGCTGCAGGTGGGCGTGCCGATGATCACGTTCGCCATCGCTGCCGGGTCGATGCCGCCGCGCTTCGCCATGCCAAGAATTTCCGCCAGCGCCGCCTGCTGAATGCCCAAGAGCGTATTGACGGCCAGCTTCACCAGGGCGCCCGACCCCGCGTCACCGACATGATGCTGGGTGCCGCCCATGGCCTGCATGGCGGGCATGGCCTCGGTGAAGGTGTCCGCATCGCCGCCGCAGATATAGATCAAAATGCCGGCTTCCGCCTGGGGCCGGGAGCCGGCTACGGGGGCCTCCAGGAAACGCTGACCGGACGCCGCCACGGTGGCCGCCAGTTCCTTCGCCCAATCGACGGTGATGGTGGAGCTTTCCATGGCGATGGCACCGGCCTTCATACTCCCCAGTGCGCCGGTGGTATCATCCAGCCATACCTCCTTCGACGCTTCGTCGTCGCGCACCATGCTGACCACGATGTCGGCTCCGTCGGCGGCCGCGCGCGGCGTTGTCGCGACGGCAGCGCCCAGGAGCTTGAGCGTCTCGTCGGGCCCTGGCGAGCGGTTCCAGACGGAAACCGTAAAATCGAATTTCAATAGGTTGGCGGCCATGCGCGAACCCATGGCGCCAAGGCCGAGAAAGGCGATATTGGTCATTGTACTGTCTCTTCTGTCTCGATGGCGGTGGTGCGTCTGACGTTAGATCGCCGCCGCCTGTTCCCTCAGTTTGAATTTCTGAATCTTACCGGTCGACGTCTTCGGCAGTTCCCCGAAAACAATATTCTTCGGGCATTTATAATGGGCCATATTGGCGCGGCAGAAATGGATGATCTCCGCTTCGTTGGCCTCCGCGCCGTCCATCAACTCAACAAAGGCGCAGGGCGTCTCGCCCCATTTTTCATCCGGTCTAGCTACCACGTATCTTCCACTTCAATCGACGAGATGTTCCCTCCACCCGAAATGATCACGTCTTTAGAGCGGTCTTTGAGCTTGATGTAGCCGTCTGCCTCTATGACGCCCAGGTCGCCCGAGTGGAGCCAACCGCCGGCCAAGGTTTCGTCGGTGGTCTTTGGGTTTTTCAGATAGCCCTTCATGACCACATTGCCCTTAAACATGACCTCACCCATGGTTTCACCGTCTGCGGGGACGGGTTCCATGGTTTCCGGATCCATGACTGTAAGCCCCTGGAGGACGTGATAGCGAACGCCCTGGCGGCCCTTCTTTAAGATTTGATGTTCGATGGGTAGGTTGTTCCATTCCGGATGCCATGAACAGATCACGGCGGGGCCATAGGTTTCCGTCAGGCCGTAGACATGGGTTACGTCGAACCCCTGCTCCTGCATACGCTGCAACGTCGCCGCCGGCGGCGGTGCGGCGGCCGTCATGACGTTGACCTTGTGATCAAATCTGCGACGTTCCGCGTCGGTGGCGTTGATGACGACATTCAACACTATAGGTGCGCCGCAGAAATGGGTCACCCCGTGATCGGCGATGGCGGCGTAGATATTGCCCGCGTTGACCCGTCGGAGACACACGTTGGTGCCGGCGATAGCCGCCAAGGACCATGGGAAGCACCAGCCGTTGCAGTGGAACATGGGCAGCGTCCACAGATAGATCGCATGATGCGGCATGTTCCAGCCGACGATATTCGACATGGCG
>CAZNWX010000413.1:0-2488 GCA_964576415.1 uncultured Magnetovibrio sp.
CGGGTCGTTCATGATCTTGAAGGCTAGGCAGGAGAAGGATTCGTCGTCTGAATTATGGCGCTCGATTTCCTCGTCGCTATCGGCTTTTACACCCTTAATCGCCTCCACGTCCGTAGGGCTTGGCATATAGTCCACAACCCCGTCCAAGAGTGGTTGTACACCCTTGTTCTTGAATGCACTGCCGCAGAAAACCGGCACGAAAATGCCGTCGATCGTTCCTTTCCGAATGCAACGCCTGAGCGTGGCCACATCGGGCTCGTTGCCTTCGAGGTAGGCTTCCATCGCCTCATCATCTACCTCGATGGCCGTTTCGATAAGTTTCTCGCGGTAGGAAGCCGCGTCATCCGCCATATTGGCAGGGATGTCTTCTTCGTGGAACTCCGCGCCGAGGCTTTCGTCGTCCCAGATGATGGCTTTCATCTTCAGCAGGTCGACAACACCCTTGAGTTCGGCTTCTGCGCCGACGGGAAGTTGCAGGACCATCGGGTTCGCGCCGAGACGGTCGACAATCATATCGACACAGCGATAGAAGTCCGCACCAATGCGGTCCATCTTGTTGATGAAACACATGCGCGGCACGCCATATTTGTCAGCCTGACGCCAGACCGTTTCCGATTGTGGCTCAACGCCGGCAACACTGTCAAAAACGGCGACAGCGCCGTCCAACACGCGGAGCGAACGTTCCACCTCAATAGTGAAGTCCACGTGACCTGGGGTGTCGATGATGTTGATGCGGTGATCGTTCCAAAACGCAGTGGTGGCGGCGGAGGTGATCGTAATGCCACGCTCCTGCTCTTGCTCCATCCAGTCCATAGTGGCGTTGCCGTCATGGACTTCGCCAATCTTGTAGGACTTACCGGTGTAATAGAGGACGCGCTCGGTGGTCGTAGTCTTACCGGCATCAATGTGAGCCATAATGCCGATATTACGATAGCGATCCAGGGGAGTGGTTCTAGCCATTCTTCTTGCTCTTCACGAAAAAAAATTACCAGCGATAATGGGAAAAGGCTTTGTTGGCCTCTGCCATCTTGTGCGTGTCTTCCCGTTTTTTGACTGCCGCGCCCCGATTATTCGAAGCATCAAGCAACTCGCCCGAAAGACGCTCCACCATGGTGTTCTCAGAGCGCTTGCGGGCGTTATCGACGATCCAACGGATGGCCAGGGCCTGGCGACGTTCGTGGCGGACTTCCACGGGCACCTGATAAGTGGCACCTCCAACCCGGCGGGAGCGCACTTCAACACTGGGCTTCACGTTGTCGATGGCTTCGTGGAACACTGCGACCGGGTCGCCCGCGCCCTTAGACTGGATGATGTCCATGGCACCGTAAACAATACGTTCGGCGGCGGATTTCTTGCCGTCTTTCATGAGACTATTCATAAACTTGGTGATGACCAGGTCCTTGAACTTCGGATCAGGAAGAACTTCCCGTTTTTCGGCGGCGTGGCGACGCGACATGATCTATATCCCTCGAATGCCTTATTTCGGCCGTTTGGCGCCGTATTTGGAACGCCGCTGACGGCGGTCGGATACGCCCTGCGTATCCAACGTGCCGCGAATGATGTGGTAGCGGACACCCGGTAAATCCTTGACGCGACCGCCGCGGATCATGACCACGGAGTGTTCCTGGAGGTTGTGGCCCTCACCCGGAATGTAGCTGGTCACTTCGAAGCCGTTGGTGAGCCGCACACGGGCGACCTTACGAAGGGCCGAGTTCGGCTTCTTTGGTGTAGTTGTATATACGCGCGTGCAAACGCCGCGTTTCTGCGGGCACGCTTCTAGTGCGGGCACTTTATTCCGCTCAACGGGCCGCTTACGCGGTTTACGGATCAACTGATTAATCGTCGGCATTTCTGTCGTCCATTCCTCGTGTCAGAGCCACATTCCCCCCGAACCCGGGGCTGTCGGGCGTTCGCGTTCTAGTGCAAAACACCGTACCTTCCGCGGTCACCGAAGCATCACAAAGGCTGCTCCGGGCTCATCCGCCAAGGTATCGGCGCGAACGCGCAATTTTGGGTCGCCCAGATCGCCCAAAAAGCGCACTTTCAAATTTTTTCGTCCTAGATGCGTCAGGGCTACGTCTAGACCGTTTAGTCTACCACCAACCCCCGCACTGTGGCCGGGAATATAGTGACGGCCTCTTTCACCGTCAAGCAGAATAAATGCTTATTTTATAACGATTTGCGGCGGTTGAACCAAAGCTCAGCCGCCGCATAGTAAAAATTCGTGGCCCTATTCACTCGGCGCCTTCGGCCATCAACTCTTCGGTGGGGGCTTTGAGACCGAGTTCAGTGGCCAATTCTGCCTCTTTCTTGGCTTCCAACACTTCCAATTCGCCATCACGTTCCTGGGCGATTTCGCGGTAGCGATTCATCACGGCGCCCGTGCCTGCCGGGATTGGCCGACCGACGATGACGTTCTCCTTGAGGCCGACGAGGTGGTCTACTTTGCCGGAAACGGCGGCTTCCGTGAGGACCCGCGTGGTTTCCT
>CAZNWX010000414.1:0-2487 GCA_964576415.1 uncultured Magnetovibrio sp.
AACGCCCTGGCAATCCGCGAAATTCCCTATGTGGATGCGGCCCGCGCGCTTGGTTTCTCGAACGCGCGCATCATCATGCGCCACATGGTGCCCAACGTGATGGCGCCGTACCTGATCATGCTGACATCCTTCCTAGGCCAGGCGATCCTGCTGGAGGCGTCCTTGAGTTATCTGGGTATGGGTGTACAGGAGCCAACACCGGCCTGGGGCTTGATGCTGCAGGGTGGCGCGGAAGAGTTTGCCGAATCGGCCCCTTGGGTCGCCATCTGGCCTGGCGTCGCCATTTCTCTTGCCGTGTTCGCCTTCAACCTGTTCGGCGACGGCGTGCGTGATACCCTGGACCCGAAACTGCGCTCGCGCTAGAACACACGCTCTGGAATTCCGACGAGGCCCCGGTCAACTCGACCGGGGCTTTTCATTTGCGTATAAGGGTTATGCGATAAATTTGACCCAATCCGTCGCCGGTATTTGCTATAGGAGATAGTATGCACTTTGACCTCCGCCTTTGGACCTTCACGGAGGGTGTACGCGACCGCATCGCTTATGCGGTGGTGATCGGCCTTCTCGCCACGTCCACAGGCATTGCGCGCCTAGCGTTGCTGGGCTGGGTCATCGGCAAGGTATTCAACGGCGCGAACCTTGATGAAATTATCCTACCGGCAGCTATCGTAGCATTGACAATGGTCGCGCGCGGCGGCCTGGAATACTGGCGCACTATGGTCGCCCACGAAACCGCGGCTCTGGTGCAGCGCCATATCCGCCGCGTTATCTATGCCAAGATCGTTCAGTTAGGCCCGGCTCATTTCGGCCTGCAGCGCACAGGCGATGTGCTGGTTTCCCTGGTTGACGGCGTGGAGCAGTTAGAGACCTATTTCGGGCGCTACCTGCCGCAATTATTCGTAGCTGCGCTGACACCATTCCTGATCTTCCTTTTCGCTGTCTATCTGGATTGGGTGGTCGCCCTGGTACTGACCGTTTCAGCCTTGATCACGTTGGTCGCGCCCATGACCTTCCATGCCATCGACAAACGCAACTCGCTCGCGCGCTCCACATCTTACAAGGCCTTCGCCGCTGACTTCCTCGATTCCATCCAAGGATTGGCAACCCTAAAAGCATTCGGCCAATCCACGCCTAAGATCAATGAACTGGCTGTTCGAGCACGTGACCTGTTCCGTTCCACGATGTGGGTATTGGCCACAAACGCGGCAGCACGCGGTATCACCGACACGGGGATCACCGTCGGCGCGGCGGCAGCTTTGGGCGTCGGTGCATGGCGTGTGACCGGTGGCAACATGACGCTCGAGGTTCTGGTCATCGTCCTGATGCTGGGCACAGAGGTTTTCCGTCCGCTCCGCGCCCTCCGTTCACTACTGCACAGCGGCATGGTTGGTATGTCGGCGGCGCTAAGCATCTACCAAATTCTCGACGCCGAGCCTCTGGTGACGGATACGGATGGTGGAGAGGTCGATCAACTCGACCCGACAATTACGTTCGATCACGTGGTATTCCGCTATCCGGGAAGCCCCGACGTGGCGCATCAGGACATCACCTTCAACATTGAGGCCGGCGAACGGGTCGGTGTCGTCGGTCCATCGGGTTCCGGCAAGTCGACGATCATGAAACTCTTGTTGCGCCTCTACGAGCCCACGGCCGGCAAAATTCGGGTTGGCGGCCAGGACATCCGGGATTTAAGCTTTGCCGCGCTGCGCCGCCACATGGCCGTGGTCAGCCAGGACACCTACTTGTTTCATGGTACCGTGGAAGAGAACCTTAGGTTTGGCAAACCGGATGCAACGACTGAGGAACTAGAGATCGCGACCCGCAACGCCAACGCCCACGAGTTCATCAGCAAACTCCCGGAGGGCTACGGCACCGTCATCGGGGAACGGGGAATCAAATTGTCCGGCGGCCAGCGCCAGCGGATCGCCATTGCCCGCGCGCTGTTACGCGACGCGCCAATCCTGGTGCTCGACGAAGCGCTTTCGGCCGTTGACGCGGAAAACGAATGGATCATCCAGGATGCCCTTGACCGCCTGATGAAGGGGCGCACCACATTGATCTTTGCGCACCGACTGTCCAGCGTGATCGACGCGGACCGCATCCTCGTTCTAGACGAAGGGCGCGTTGCCGACCAGGGCACCCATCCGGAACTGATTGCCCGTGAAGGCGCATATCGCACGCTCATGGCCGCCCAGGCCGCCGAGGGCGGCGGCGCAACTGCGCTTTTGCGTGCCGAACGGGGCGCGAACGATGCGGCACCGGAAGAGACAGCGGGTTTTTTCGCCGCCTCAGACGACGGCCCCACCGATGCTATTATTCGTGCCGAGGGCTTAACCTGGGGTCAGGCCTTCAAAGAGCTTTTGGCCCATATGTATCCCTGGAAGGTGAAATTTTGCCTGACCTTGTTCTTTGGCATCACTCGGGTCTTTGCCTATATCGGTGTCGGCGTCGCGGGTGCCCTGGCTGTAGCCGCGGTCAAGTTAGGCC
>CAZNWX010000415.1:0-2204 GCA_964576415.1 uncultured Magnetovibrio sp.
CTTACTTGGAATTCGGACGCTTTTAATACACAAGTTCGAACGCATTTCATACACAAGAATGTCCTGAATTCGTAACACGTTTATTCTTCATAAGGTCTTGCAGATGAGTGATCGACGTTACCCCGCGCGACCGATTGTCGGTGTCGGTACCGTAGTGTTGGACGGCGACATGGTTCTCATGATCCAACGCGGCAAGCCGCCCCGGCAAGGATCGTGGAGCCTCCCTGGCGGCGCCCAGGAATTGGGCGAGACCATTCACGAGGCCGCCCGGCGCGAAGTTCGCGAAGAAACTGGCCTAGAGATAGAGATTTTCGGACTGATTGACGTTGTGGATTCCGTGCGCCCCGACGCGGACGATAAGATCGAATATCACTACACGCTTATAGACGTGGCCGGCCACGCCGTTGGCGGCAAACTGATGGCCGGTGGTGACGCTCAAGACTGCCGATGGTTCACGCGGCCCGAGATCGATGCCATGGACATTTGGTCAGAAACTAAGCGGATTATTGCGTTGGCCGCAGATCGATACGGCACGGCCGATACACCGGACAGCTAGTCGCCTAGTCGGCTTCCTGTGCCAAAGGTACAGGCAACTCCTCTTCAAATGGACCGCGCAGCATCACCGCCAGCATGGGCGGAATGATCGTTAGGATCAGCAGCACCGAGAGGGTCATGCCGCCAGAAACCACCGTCCTGTGGCGACGGACCAGGGTCGATCGCGTCGCCGCATGGAGAAAATTTTTTATCAACGCGTTGCCATTAAAAGACGTACCGCCAAACCGATGAAAATGATCCCAGTGATTCGGTTAATTACACTCTGGGCGCGTTCGGATTTACGCAAGAATTCACCCAGGAACCCGGCAAACCAGGCGACGCTGCCAAAGACCATGAAAGTTGTGACGATAAACAGGACACCAAGGGTCATCATCTGCGCGCTCAAACTGCCAAGGGCTGGGTCGGCGAATTGCGGCAGAAAGGCGATGAAGAAGATCGCCACCTTGGGGTTGGTAATATTCATCACCACGCCACGACTATAAAGTTTACCACCTGATAGACCCAAACCTTCTCCCTCGACGGAATTTGGCCTGGCGCGGAACGCACACCAGGCTAAATAGAGAAGGTATCCGGCGCCGATGACCTTTAGAATCGCGAACGCCAACGCGGAGGCTACAAAAATGGCAGCGACGCCGAAGGCCACGGCAGCCGTGTGTACCATGACCCCGGTGCACAAACCCAATGTTACCAGCAACCCCGCACGCCGCCCATAAAGGGCGGACTGAGTTAGCACGAAGATATTGTCCGGCCCGGGCGCGAGCGCGAGCGCCAAGGCGGCGGCGCAAAACAGGCTCAGCGTATCGATGGGGATCATCATATTAGTTGGTGCAGCCTCCACCCCTAAATGGTGCCAGACAGACCGTAAATTTCCACGACGATATCGTCGAAGTTCACCGCGGTGCCATCTGCGTCCGGCCTAGGATATTCGGAAAAGGTCCTGGGCCGTCTCGGCTAGAATCATCTTCTTTTGGGCGTCGTCAAAACCGGCGTCCTCGACCACCTTTAAAGGTTCCATATCGCCGATAGGAAACGGATAGTCTGAGCCAAGCATGACCTTGTCATGGCCGCAGCAAGAACACAGGAACGTCAATGCGTCTGGCTCAAAAAGCACACTGTCGAAGTAGAGCTTCTTGAACTCCGCTTCCACATCCGCGCATTCGTCGGCGTGGATCGCGTGGTTGCGTTTGAGCCGGCCCAACATGTACGGAATGGCGCCGCCGCCGTGGGAGACCACACACCGGAGCCCTGCAAACCGGGTAAAATGTCCGGCGAAGAGCATCCGCGAGACGGCAGTGGTCGTGTCCGTTCCGCGCCCCACCGCGTTCATCATCCCGTAATCGTTGAGGCGCATATCGCCGCATCCAAACATGGGATGGATATAGACCGTGGCACCCAATGCGCCGGCCGCTTCCCAAAAAGGATCCAGGTCCGGGTCATCCAGGTTTCCGGCTTGGCCATTGGGTTGCGTGCCGATCATAACCCCATGGGCACCCGCAGCCATTGCCTCTTCCAGTACCCTCGCGGCACGCACGCCATCCTGAAGTGGCACGGTGGCCAGGGGATGCAGACGATCCAAATCTTCAGTCCCTGTAATTTGGTATTCATTCAGAAACTGGCTCCAGGCCTCACCCTCCTCAGGCGGCAGCTCA
>CAZNWX010000415.1:2214-2486 GCA_964576415.1 uncultured Magnetovibrio sp.
ACCCGAAGCTGTCGAGCCAACCGCCCACCACTTGGCTGTCGATAGACTGCGTGTCCATCCATTCCAGACGCATGTCAGAGTCGCGGAGTTTCGGAGACAAGGGGCGGGTCGGAGCCTGCCCCATAAACGCCAACCGGTACTTGCCGTCTTCTTCCAATAATTGGATGTTTGGAAACCGGCCAATCTTCGAGGCCAACGCCTTCAGCAAGATTTGCGGCGTGAAGTGGGCATGGGTGTCGATAATCATGGGTCGGTCTTTCCACCGTTTAGAA
>CAZNWX010000416.1:0-1553 GCA_964576415.1 uncultured Magnetovibrio sp.
CTGCCTAGATGTTCGGCCAGACGCGCTCGCCAAGTGGCGCGAACTCGATTGCCCGGTTGAAACAAGCCGCGCTTACGCCTGCCCATGCCGCCGCGTACCAACCCCGCATGGCGACCGTGCTCACGCGTTAGCAAGGTCACGATAGCGCCGGACTCCCCGTGTTTTCGGGCCGTTAGAACAATGCCGTCATCATGCCATTCCATGCTCAACCCTTAACACGGTGGGGCCTTAGGCGTTGAAGTCTAGATCCCAATCCCGATAGCGTTCGGGGTCGTCGCCCCACTTTTCGCGCACTTTCACGAAAACGAACAAATGTACATTGGTGTCCAGGATTTCTTGAAGTTCCTGACGGGCCTTAACGCCGATTCGCTTGATTTGGCGCCCTCCCTTGCCCAGCACGATAGCCTTTTGCGTATCGCGCTCCACATAGACCACTTGGCTGATCCGGATACTGCCGTCGGGCTTGTACTCCCAGGATTCGGTTTCCACCGTGGTGGCATATGGCAGTTCCTGGTGCAGTTCCAGATACAGTTTCTCGCGGGTGATCTCCGCCGCCAGGAGGCGTTCGGGCATGTCTGAGACCTGGTC
The DNA here is from genome assembly GCA_964576415.1 of uncultured Magnetovibrio sp. Classification (GTDB taxonomy): domain Bacteria; phylum Pseudomonadota; class Alphaproteobacteria; order Rhodospirillales; family Casp-alpha2; genus UBA3470. Next base: position 589 of record CAZNWX010000416.1, read on the forward strand.
TTCGGGAAATAGCCATGGGCCCGCGGGCAGTAGACCGGCCAGGTAGGCTAACAAATCGTTCACCCCGTCGCCAGACGTTGCGGAGATCATGAACGTTTTCGTGAACAGATCCGGGTCCTGCAGCGTCGCCGTCAGCGCCAAGAGGTCTGGTTTCTTGACGATGTCCACCTTGTTGATGGCTAGTACCGCGCGTTGGCCGCTGCCCCTCAGTTTGTCGATGATGTCCAGGGTGTCGTCGTCGATGCCGCGCGCCGCATCCACCAACAGCAAAACATGGTCGGCGTCACCCGCCCCGCCCCAGGCCGCCGCCACCATGGCCCGGTCTAGACGTCGGCGCGGCTGAAAGATGCCCGGCGTGTCGATGAAGATGACTTGCGCTGCACCGGCCATGCAGATCCCGAGCACGCGGGTCCGCGTCGTCTGCACCTTGGGCGACACGATCGAGACCTTGGTACCGACCAGATGGTTGATCAGGGAGGATTTGCCGACGTTCGGGGCGCCGACGACGGCGATGAAACCTGCGCGGGTTGTGTTGTTGGTCATGTGACCATCACCGAGAGCAGTTGCTCCGCAGCAGCCTGTTCGGCGGCCCGTTTCGACGCCCCCTCGCCCGTCGCTGGCGCGCCGTCGCCGATACGCACCTCGACGCGGAACATGGGCTGATGGTCGGGGCCGCTCTGATGGACCGTTTGGTATCGCGGCAGAGCATGGCCTTTGGCCTGAGCCCATTCCTGCAAGGCCGTTTTCGGATCCTTGCGGGGGCGATGATCCTCAGCCAGAAGCGGGGTCCAATAGCGTTTCACGAAGTGTTGTGCCGCCGCTAGGCCACCGTCCTGGTATAGCGCCGCGATCACGGCCTCGCAGGCGTTCGCTAACAAACCGTCCTTGGCCGCGCCGCCGGTTTCCCGCTCGCTGTCGGACATGACGATGCTGGCGCCCAAGTCGATCTCCTGGGCGACGCGAGC
>CAZNWX010000416.1:1571-2476 GCA_964576415.1 uncultured Magnetovibrio sp.
AGGGCCGTGAACCGATACCCCAAATCGCCCTCTGGCTCATGGGGAAAGGTTTCGAACAGCATGTCCGCGATGATCAAACCGAGGACGCGGTCGCCAAGAAACTCCAGGCGTTCGTTGGACTGCAGTCTATCGGTGGTGGTGCTCGCGTGGGTTAGCGCGTGTTGCAGCAGCGCCGGGGTCCGGAAACGATGGCCCAGGCGGTCCTCCAGCCGCGACAGACCGCGCGGGCTCATTCAATTCCTTCGAAAAACCGGCTAAACCGAAGGGACCAGGGCCAATTCCAAATTTTCCAGGCGGCCCCGTCGATGGAGAAGAACTTCACTTCTGCCCGGCCCACCAAATTCTGGCGCGGAATATAGCCGACGGCGTCCAAGAAGCGGCTGTCTTGGGAACGGTCTCGGTTGTCGCCCATGGCAAAGTAGTGGCCGTCTGGAACGGTATAAACCTGGGTATTGTCGCCGCGCCCGAACCCGGTCTCTTCCAAAATGAAATACTGGCGGCCACTGGGAAGGGTTTCGATGTAGCGCGGAATACGGCGGTAGAGGCCGGACCACTCGTCCTTTTCAACGAATTCCCCCGCGTGCCGGCGCTTCACGGCCATGCCGTTGATGTGCAGGATACCCTTGACCACCTGCACCGTGTCGCCTGGCAGACCGACGATGCGTTTGATGTAATCGGTCGAACGGTCCGTCGGAAGTTTGAAGACAGCAACGTCGCCGCGTTCCGGTTCCGTGAACAGCACTCGGCCCGGGATCAGCGGCAACCCGAACGGCAGCGAATAACGGCTGTAACCATAGGAAAATTTGGAGACGAACAGGTAATCACCTACGAGCAGCGTTGGTTTCATGGAACCCGACGGGATGTTGAAGGGCTCATAGGCCACCGTCCGGATCAACATGGCGATG
>CAZNWX010000417.1:0-2449 GCA_964576415.1 uncultured Magnetovibrio sp.
GAACCTGGTTGGTGAAACTCGCCGACATGACAAAGCTCGGGTGGCCGGTGGCGCAACCCAGGTTCACCAGACGCCCCTCGGCCAGCACAATGATGCGCTTTCCGTCTGGGAATTCGACCTCGTCGACCTGCGGCTTGATGTTGTCCCATTTAAAGTTTTTCAAATTCGCGATCTGGATTTCGGAATCAAAGTGGCCGATGTTGCAGACGATGGCCCGATCCTTCATTTCGCGTATATGGTCGACAGTGATGACGTCGATGTTTCCCGTAGCGGTGACGAAGATGTCGGCCTGCGGGGCGGCATCCTCCATGGTGACGACCTCAAAGCCTTCCATGGCGGCCTGCAGGGCGCAGATGGGGTCGGCTTCGGAAACCATTACCCGGCAGCCGCCGTTGCGAAGACTTTCGGCAGAACCTTTGCCGACGTCGCCGAAGCCGGCCACCATGGCGACCTTGCCGGCCAGCATGACGTCCGTGGCGCGGCGAATGGCGTCCACGAGGCTCTCGCGGCAGCCGTATTTGTTATCAAACTTCGACTTGGTCACTGAATCGTTGACGTTGATGGCCGGGAACAGGAGCGTACCATCTTCGGCCATGTGCTGCAGACGGTGCACGCCGGTGGTGGTTTCTTCGGTCACGCCCTTGATGGCAGCGCCCAGTTCCGAGTACCAGCCGGACTTCGCTTCGACCCGCTTGCGGATGGCGGCGTAAAGGGCTTGTTCCTCATCATTCGTCGGGTTGTCGAGGACGGAGAGGTCCTTCTCAGCCTTAATGCCCAGATGCACTAAAAGCGTGGCGTCGCCGCCGTCATCCAGGATCATGTTTGGCGTGCTGCCGTCATGCCATTCGAAGATGTTGTGGGCGTATTCCCAATATTCTTCCAGGGTTTCGCCCTTGGTGGCGAACACCGGCACATCTGTCGCTGCTATGGCGGCGGCGGCATGGTCCTGGGTCGAATAGATGTTACATGACGCCCAGCGAACTTCGGCACCCAAGGCCGTCAGCGTTTCGATCAGAACGGCCGTCTGAATCGTCATATGCAGGGAGCCTGCGATCTTTGCGCCCTTCAGTGGCTGGGCTTCGCCGTATTCCTCGCGCAAAGCCATGAGACCGGGCATTTCGATCTCGGCGATATTCATTTCTTTGCGGCCCCAATCGGCGAGGCTGGGATCGGCGATCTTGCAATCATCGAAGGGCATGGAGGGCTCCTGATTTAAAAAGCGAAACACTTAATTCCGTGGCGGGGTGTAGCGTACCCGAGCCTTTCGGGCAAGCGTGCAAGAGCCCCGTCGATTTGCCACCAACTGGGGTATCGACCCCGCGGCACGATCGGGTATAAAGGGACGCTTAGCCCAGATCGTTCCATACTCCCAAACGAACGGCTTTACAAAGGACTCGCCCGCCCCATGAACCTGCATCGTCTCCTGCGCGCCCGCGCCGAAGAGGACCGCCCAGTCCGGGTCGGCCTCATTGGCGCTGGAAAATTTGGCACCATGTTCCTGTCGCAGGCGCTGCATACACCAGGTCTCCATGTTCTGGGTGTTGCAGATATCAACGTCAAGCGGGCGCAGGATAACTTGGCCGTCACTCATTGGCCTCGGCACCGTTATCAGGCGACATCGGGGGCGAAGGCCCTGGCTGAGGGCACCACCTGGGTCACCGACGACGCTGAAGCTCTGATCAACGCTGGCGGACTGGATGTTGTGGTCGAGGCGACAGGTGATCCAGACGTAGGCGTTCGCCATGCCCTGGCCGCGATTGAGCGCGGACGCCATTTGGTCATGGTTAACGTTGAAGCCGACGTGGTCGCCGGGCCCTATTTGGCAGAGAAGGCTCGTAAGGCCAACCTAGTCTATTCCCTGGCCTATGGCGACCAGCCGGCGTTGATCGTCGAGTTGGTCGATTGGGCTCGATCCTGCGGGCTAGAAGTGGCGGCGGCGGGCAAAGGTACGCTGTACATGCCCGAATACCATGCCACCAATCCGGATACGGTCTGGGATCATTACTTCGGTGAGGGCGGCGCCGAGCGTGCCCAGAAAGGTGGGATGAACGCCAAGATGTTCACATCCTTCATCGACGGTACCAAATCCGCCATTGAGATGGCAGCTGTTTCCAACGCCACAGGTCTGACGCCGGCACCGGCCGGGCTATCCTTTCCGGCGTGCGCCGTAGAGGACCTGGCTGGTTCAATGATACCGGAAACAGCGGGCGGCATCTTGCATCACAAGGGCCAGGTGGAGGTAATCTCGTCGCGGCGACGAAACGGCAACGACGTGGAAAATGACCTCCGTTGGGGCGTCTACGTGACCTTCCATGCGCCAACGGATTATGTGGAACGGTGTTTCGCCGACTACGGTCTGATCACGGATCCCAGCGGACAGTACTCGGCGTTGTGGCGTCCCTATCACCTAATTGGCCTAGAACTCGGACCTAGTATTGCTTCGGCGGCC
>CAZNWX010000418.1:0-1613 GCA_964576415.1 uncultured Magnetovibrio sp.
GGATTTCGAACGTTGGCGGGGATTGGCGCACATGGTGCCACACGCGGAACTGGCCGGCACGGTGCTGGACGAATCGGGTTATACGGAGATGTGGAAGCTTTCCAAGGCGCCAGAGGCGGCGGGGCGCCTCGACAACTTGAAGGAACTGGTAGCGGCGCTGGAGGATTTCGAGTCCCTGGCCGCCTTCCTGGAGCATGTGAGCCTAGTCATGGAAAACGAGGGTTCTATGGTTGAGGACAAAGTGAACCTGATGACGCTTCATGGCGCTAAGGGGCTCGAGTTCCTGACCGTCTTCCTGCCCGGTTGGGAAGAGGGGCTATTCCCCCATCAGCGGGCCCTAGACGACGGCGGCACGGGTGGTCTGGAAGAAGAACGCCGGCTGGCCTACGTCGGGCTTACCCGGGCGCGGGAACGGGCGATCGTTTCCTTCGCCGCAAACCGCCGGATCTATGGTAATTGGCAGAGCGCGACACCGTCGCGCTTCGTCGACGAACTGCCAGAAGACAACATCGATATGGAGAGCGCCCAGGGCCTCTACGAAGGCAACGCGTCGGGCCTTGGCGGCTTGGAGGGCGCCGGTGTCTTCTTTTCAAACGCCGGGGCCAGGCGGACGCGGCGCCGCGGCCGAGCCATTACCCTTCAGGATATAGATTGGCATCCGCCCGAGCGTAAGGTCCCCGAAGGCGGTTTTGACGTGGGGGAACGCATCTTCCACCAGAAGTTCGGTTACGGACGCATTCTCACCATCGACGGTGAGAAGCTGGAAATTGCGTTTGAGAAGGCCGGAACGAAGAAGGTCATGATGAGTTTCGTCGAGGCCCTATGATCTGGGGCGCCGTCACATGACCGACGCCGTGTTCCTGTGGCGCGCGGCGACCTCTGTGCCGGCGGACGCGCGCCTCGCCGTGGAGGAGATGCTGGAAACCCACTGCGTGGCCGTCTCGTCCATGGAGATTGGAGACGGCTCCGCATGGGCCGTGGAGGGGTTCATCGGCGCGGAACCGGATCGCAAGGCCTTCCAAAAGGATCTGGCACGCGTGCTTAAGGCCTGCGGGTATGCGCCCGAGGCCGCATTCAAGTTTGACCTGGTGCCGCCGCGCGATTGGTTGGCGGAAAACTTGGCCTCCTTTCCTCCGCTCCATATTGGAAGGTATTTCATCTATGGCAGCCATGTGGAGGTGCCACAACCCGCAGGCGCCGTGCCCCTGTATCTGGATCCGGGAACGGCCTTTGGGTCCGGCGAACACGCGTCCACGGCGGGATGCCTGACGGTTCTCGATACCTTGGCTAAGAGACGGCGGTTCCAGCGCCCCTTAGACATGGGGTGTGGGTCGGGAATCTTGGCCTTGGCCATGGCGAAGACTTGGCGGGTGCCCGTTGTCGCTTCGGATATCGACCCTGAATCGGCACGGGTGACACGCCTGAATGCCCGCCAGAACGGGGTTGGTCCTCTGGTTCGCGCCGTTTGTGGCCGCGGGTACTGCTCCCAAGCCGTGGCGCGGAGCGGACCCTATGATCTGATCGTTGCCAATATCCTGGCCCGGCCGTTGATCAAGATGGCCGGCGACCTGGTGCGCCACTTGCGCCCGGCGCGCCAGGGCGGCGGCACGGCG
>CAZNWX010000418.1:1623-2447 GCA_964576415.1 uncultured Magnetovibrio sp.
TTTTTGCATCTTTTAGCACGGGGGAAGGCATGTTGGGCAAAACATATGGGAATCCGCGTTGTAAATGACCGCTTTGGACGCCCCCCCACACGAAAACTATCGTGATATCCGGCCTACAGGTAGACTGCTGCCACGGCTGCTGCCGCGCGCTCAACCGCACGATGGTCCATGATGGGTGGGCGACGTTGGTGCTGTCGCGATAATCCCCTAAGATTAGGCAGTGACAAACGGGGGAGATGGTCGTGCGCCTAGTTCTGACGCTGAGCTTATTCGTGCCGGACATGATTGACGCGCTTTGGCTGGTGATGAAGAAATCAGGGCCGCCCTAGGTCTTCACAGCCGTAAATAGGAAGCGGTTGACGCAAAAAAAATAACCGCCGTCCCGTTCCTTTTGTTCCAGATCGGCAATCCAGTGGGATGCCTCGGTGTCTGACAGGGCCCCGGCAGCCACAGCCTGGCGGGCCAACCCTTTGACGTAGTCGTGGGAAAAGCCGTCCGGCGTGAACGCCGTGTTGAGAATCGGCACCGCCTCAATCGCTGTTACGTCAAATCCCGCATCCCTCAGCAGTGGGCCCAGGCGCGCTGGCAGATTCGGGCTGGCGGCGACCGTGTCCCAGAATTCAAACAGCCGATGGGTGAGGTCCTTGTCCGACGTATTGAGGACGGCGCTTCGCCAATCGGTCTCGACAATGACGAGCCGGCCGGTGGGGGCAAGCACCCGGTGGAACTCCAAAAGCGCCGGCGCCACGTCGGTCACGAACAACAGCACCTGCATGCAGGTGATGGCATCCGCTGCCGCGTCATCCATTGGGAGGACATGAATA
>CAZNWX010000419.1:0-2445 GCA_964576415.1 uncultured Magnetovibrio sp.
GGTCTCGACCCCGTCGGAAACCATCTCCGCGACGATGACCCCGTCGATTCGGGCATCTGGCGCGGCATCGGCCGCGCGCTGAATTAGGGTCGCGTAACCATCGCGAACGGCGTCTTTCGTCTCAAGATTGAGTAAGACGCCACCGATCTCGGTCTTGTGCAGTATGTCCGGCGAGGCGATTTTCAGGACCACCGGTCCGCCGATGTCGCGCCATATGGCTACCGCCGCATCAGCATCTCCGGCTAATCCTTCTTTAGTCACGGGGATACCGGCGCTGCCGAGGATGGCTTTTGCTTCGTGTTCGGCTACCGACGCCGTGGGCGCGGGCATTGCCTGCGCTGGCAGCGCTGGCGGCACGTTGGGTCGGCCTCGGCGATAAATCTCCCCGAACCGGGTAAGCGCCGCCATAGCGCGAACCGCCAGGGACGGATCATCGAAGCAGGGGTAGCCCATGTCCTCGTATGTGCGGACCAACCCAACGGAAGCCTGCATGCTCATGATCATCGGCTCATCCGGATACTTCTCCTTAAGGCCACCAAAAATTTTCAGGCAAACATCCTTGGTGAAGGGTGACTCGGGGACGCTGGCCATATAAATGATGTGGGAATCGTAATCGGCTTCATCGACAGTCAGACTGACATTCTTGTCCATGAGGTCGGGGTTGTTAAGGGCCTGGGCGGTGAAGTCGACCGGATTGTTGACGCCCGCATAGGGGATCATTTCCTTCAACTTCTTCTGCACCGGGTCGGGCAGCGGCATTACATCCAAATCGCGTTTGACCGACGCGTCGGCCATCTGCACGCCGACGCCGCCGGAAATGGTCTGCAGGCTGATCTTGTTGCCGGCCGGGAAGCGACCAAACTGGCAGGCATAAGCTACATCCGCTAATTCTTCAGTGGTTTCGGCACGGTAGACCCCATACTGGCGGAACAAAGCCTCATAGACCGCGTCCGCGCCGGCCAGGGACGCCGTGTGCGATGCCGCGGCGCGGGCGCCAGCTTCGGTCGTACCAACTTTCATAAAGACCACAGGCTTTTCCGCATCGCGCGCCGTTTCCAGGGCCTGGCAGATGCGGTCAGCATTCTTCATGCCCTCCGCATAGGCCAGAATGACATCCACGTCCGGAGTTTGCGCGTAGTATTCAATCACTTCCGCGACGTCTACGTCGGCCTCGTTCCCCGTGGTTACCCAATAATTGGTACCGATGCCGCGCTTTTGCGCCGCGAGAAACAGGTGTGAGCCATACGCGCCACTTTGACTAATGATGCCGGCGGTACCGTTGGCGACCTTAATCATGCTAGGAGCATTAGCGAAGGTCCCGAACCAACCGTGCGCGATATTGAAGATGCCAAGGCAATTCGGACCTATGATACGCATCCCGGTCTCCGCGGCGATGGCACTGATCTCCGCTTGGGTCGCGTCCTCACCCATTTCGGCGAAACCCGACGTGAAAATCACCGCGCTCTTCACGCCGCATTCGGCGCAATCGCGGATAACGTCGACCGCGATGGCAGCGGGCACGGAGATAATGGCGCTGTCAACAGCCTCGGGCACGTCCTTGATGCTAGAATAGGCCTTTAGGCCTTGTACCGTTTCGCGCTTCTTGTTTACCGGAAAGATGTTGCCCTTGAAACCCTGCTCCTTGGTGAAATGAAGGGGGCGTCCGCCGATTCGTGATGGCGTATCCGATGCGCCAATGACGGCGATGGAATTAGGTTTCAAAAGTGGTTCGAGTGAATACGCCATGGCATGCGAATTCCTTCTAGGGGGCAGTTAATTAGTCTGCTAGGTCCCGGGGCTCCGGCGCCAGCATAGCAAGAATTTGCTAGGCATGGATTAGACCCGATATATCTGTGATGAGGGAAATTTGCATATCATCATATTCGCAGTAGTTGAGTCCCGCGGCATCAAAAATGAGCGCATCCGATTTACCATCGATATTCATGCCCCCGTTCGAGCGTCGTGCGGCTAAATATCATAAGGCGGTTTATTGAGACCTTCCGGTGACAAGGTAAACACTTCGTAGCCGTCATCGGTGACGGCCAGGGAATGTTCGAACTGGGCTGACAGGGATCGATCCTTGGTCACCGCCGTCCAACCGTCGGAAAGAATCTTCACATCGAACCGTCCCACGTTGATCATAGGCTCAATTGTGAAAAACATGCCGGCCTGCAAAACGTCGCCCTCGCCCGGACGGCCAAAGTGCATCACATTGGGCGCGTCGTGAAACATCTTGCCTAGGCCGTGCCCGCAGAAATCGCGCACCACGGAGAACCGCTCGCCTTCGGCATAGGATTGGATAGCGTGTCCGATATCCCCCAGGGTCGCACCCGGCTTGACCATGCGGATACCGCGCCACATCGCCTCGAACGTAACATCGATCAAGCGTTGGGCTTTGACGCTGGATTTCCCCACGGTGAACATACGGCTTGAATCGCCGTGCCA
>CAZNWX010000420.1:0-2438 GCA_964576415.1 uncultured Magnetovibrio sp.
AACGTCCATCGTCAGCAGTTCCGAACCCAGGTGTAGCGCTTCGGCAATTATGCCCGCATTCTGGCGGTCCTGAAACGGAAGGGTCGTGGACGCAAAGTAGACAGCGTCGATACTGCCCGACCCGGTGCCACCCAGCGCGTCGCGTGCCGCTTCCACGGCCATGGTGACCGAGTCCTCGTCCCAGTTGCAGATGGACCGCTCGCCCTTGCCGAGCCCGCGTAGCGCCGGGTTGAACCAGGCGTTGGCGTCGGCGATGGCCTTGCGCTTCAGTCGCTGGATTGGTACGTAACCGCCGAATTCGTGAATTCCTACACTCATGTTTCGATGTTCTCCCTAGATGGCGCCCGCGTCTTTTAAGGCGCTGATAGTTACATCGTCGAAGCCCCACTCGGACAGGACCTCATGGTTGTGCTCGCCCGCCAGCGGCGGTTGCGTCGGCGTGTCCGCCGGCGTTCCTGAGAAGCGGGGGGCCGGCGCGCCCTGCATAGTATCGGCGATGTTGATGAAGGTGCCGCGGGCCTTGTTGTGTGGGTGGTTCTGGGCGTCCAATAGGCTGAGTACAGGACCGAAGCAGACGTCCGTGTTCTCCATCAGGTCGCACCAGTGCTTCTGCGGCTGTGTCTTGAAGATCTCGCGCAACTTGGCGCGGGCGGCCGGCCAGGTATCGGGATTGTTCTGGTCCTTGAACTCCGACGCTGTGGTTAGCTCCAACTTCTCCAACATCAAGTGGTGAAACTCCGGCTCGATTGGACCTATGGAGATCCATTCGCCGTCAGAACATTCATAGGTTCCGTAGAAGTAGGCGCCGCCGTCTAAGATGTTGGCTTCGCGCTCGTCGCGCCACAACCCCATGGCCAACCTGGCGTGTGCGCCGCCCAACAGCAGAGGCACCCCGTCAGTCATAGCCGCGTCCACGACTTGGCCCTTTCCCGTAGTTTTAGCGGAGATGATCCCCGCCAGAATTCCGTAGGCCAGGAAAATGCCACCTCCGCCGTAATCGGCGATCATGTTCAAGGGTGGCACCGGGCCAGACTCTTTGGTGCCTATGGCATGCAGTGCTCCTGTGATAGCCAAATAGTTGATGTCGTGACCGGCGGACATGCTCAGCGGCCCTTCCTGTCCCCATCCAGTCATTCGGCCGAAGACCAATTTCGAATTGCGTCCCAAACAAACGTCTGGCCCAAGACCAAGGCGTTCCATGACGCCGGGCCGAAACCCCTCGATCAGTGCGTCGGCCTCGGCGATGAGTTTCAGGGCCGCTTCGACCCCTTCCGGCGATTTCAGATTTATGGCCACCGAACGGCGCGAACGGTAATGTGGGTTCTTTCGCGGCTGCGTATTCATAGGGTGCCCGCCGATGCGGTCAATGCGGACGACGTCGGCCCCCATGTCGCCCAGCATCATGGCGCAGAATGGCCCTGGCCCGATACCGGCCAATTCAACAACTTTTATTCCCTTAAGCGGTCCCATTCTTCCCTCTCTCAGTAATTTGTTTTTGCGCAACACCGTTCAACTCATCGAGCAGGTTCGAGCGGACTACCCTCAGCATGCCTACCAAAGAGTCAATCTGGTCCTTGCTCAACCCCCTGGTGGAAGTCCGGTTGATTTTGGTGACGTTCTTCGACATGGAAGGCCGTATGTCTTCGGCCCGTCGGGTTAGCCAGACCCTTTTAACGCGGCGGTCGGCCGGGTCATCGCGCCGCTTTACCCAGCCTTGGGCTTCCAGCCGGTCGATCAGGCCGCTTACGGTCACTGCGCCAATCTCCAGGCGTTCGGCTAGGTCCCGCTGGGTCAACCCGTCATGGCGATAGAGGTTCGCCAATGCCCACCATTGGGCTCGGGTCAGGTCGTAGGCCTGCATGAAGTCGTCAAAGACGATCGAGCGAAACCGCGCCACATCGTGGAACAAGAACCCAAGCTTATCTTCGGAGTCTGACATGCGTTTGCACCCTCGACCCGAATGCTAGTTAACTCGGCGATCTCAACCAACCCGTTCATGAGGACAACCGCGACGCGCTCAACGATCTTCGCGCGGAAGGAGACGTTGTTGGCGTCTTTCCACATTTCCGTCCGAACGGTCTCGCCCGGATAAACCGGCGCAGAGAACCGGAGCCTCAAGGATCTGAAGCGCGCCGGATCATTGTCGCAGTAGGTCTTGAGGACGGCGCGTCCCGCGACCCCAAGTGTGCAAAGTCCGTGCAGGATCGGCGCCTCAAAGCCGGCCGTCTTTGCCACCGTCGGTGATGCGTGTAGCGGGTTTGGATCGCCTGATAGGCGATAGATCAACGCAGCTTGAGGCAGCGTTGCGATATCACAGACCTCATCGGGATCCCGGTCGGGAAGTGCGTGAGGTTTCGGCTGTTCGATGGGCGGGCCACCGAAACCGCCGTTGGCCCGTGCGAAGGTGGTGGAGACACAGGTGGCCAGAAGCTCTTCAC
>CAZNWX010000421.1:0-2437 GCA_964576415.1 uncultured Magnetovibrio sp.
GCATGAAGATCGCAGCCTTCTGCATACCCGTTAGATTGCGATAGTCGTCGTTCGCACCGGACATGGCCGTTTCCCGAAAGGTGAGCGTATTAACCGTAATTTTACAAAACGTATTTTAATATTTCCATCCTAATTTCCGCCTGCACGGTGGAACTTGGGATGGGTGTGGAAACTCTAGAGATAGGAGATCGCCATGGTGAGGCGTCTCGTAGCGATCCTGTGGTTGCCGTTAGTGGCCCTGCTGTCAACGTCCGTGGACGCCAGCGAAAGGGCCTGGCTTTCAACAAAAAAACAAGCAACAGAGGCGTCGACAGACGCGAAAGCGGCAGCGGTCCTGACGGGTTCAACGGCCAAGCCCCGTCACTACACGAATGCCAAATTGGGCTTTACGATGGCTGTGCCGCTGGGCGCCGAAGTGGCGGAGCGCGAGGGCACGAATCAAATTTCCGTTCGCTCGCGAAAAGGTTATGTGATCAACATCCAGGTTGGCCCGAAACGCCTTGACGTCCCCCTAGCACGTATGTCAACGCTCCTGGAGCCGAAGTACCTGGGTGAAGGCAAGCCCTGGTCTGCGCGCGGCGAGGATCGGCCCATGGAGGTCGCTGGCCTGCCGGCCCATGACGTGGTCTACCGGGGCACCGGATCGAAGGCGCGTGTCGTGGTAGCCCGAGGGCAAGTCAACGACTATGTCTTCATCTTCATCGCGTCGGAACGCGCCTTTCCTCCGTTGGAAGCGGAATTCCGCTGGGCGTTGACGAATTTTCAACCGCACGCCCAGGATCGCCCGCAGCGGACTGTGAAGGGGAAACCGGTAACCGTCGCGCCGTCCACTGGTCCGCAGGCTATGACCGGCGCCCAGCGCTTCGCCGAACCGGGCTATGGCTATACCATCGAATATCCCGTCGCCTGGAAGATGAGCAAACCCGCCAGCATGGCGACTATGTTTAGCGGGCGAGAAGGGACACCGGATTATGCGGCCATCGTCGGAATCCAAAACATCGCGCCGCTCGGTGCGAAAAACCCGAACGAGGCAGCGAAGCGGGCCCTAAACCAGTTAAAGGCGTCGTTGGGCAACGCTGTTCGCAATTTCACGGTTCTAGAGGACCGCGATTGGACCTACGCGCGACGAGGCACTACCCTGGTGGGCCGTCAACTCCTGGTGAGCTATAAGCACGCGGGCGTAATTTTCCAAAAACGTATGATCGCGGTGCCGCGGTTCGAAGGGACCGTCGCGCACGTTTGGTCCTACACAGCGCCGCGGACCCAATACGTCAGCCTGCGCCCGCAAGCAGAACGTATTCTGCGCTCATGGACTATCTTGTCGGAAGCCCGAAAATAGAGGGTAAACGGAATTTCGTTCAACAGGCTCTCGGTATATGGATGCGGAGACGGTGCGATCTGCTTCCCCCTGCTGATGGCCACCGGGTTCGGTTTCTTGGTTGGACCCGCGTCCGCGGCGAGACCGCCCCCGCATCTGGCCGTGGTAACTTAATTCAAATCTACGGGTATGATGTAGCCGCCCGGCGGCTAGAAGTGGGATTCCACGAGCCCCCAGGCTGTGGCGGCGCGGGCCTTCGCCATCTCGCCGAACATGAGAGCCTGGTCCGATGAGGCGTTGCCGTCCAGGCCGCGCTTGTAGACGCCTTGGATAATGGCGGCGCTGCGGAACAGCGAAAAGATTACGTAGTAGGGTGCGTCGTCGATCTTCGATCGGCCCGAATATTCGCAATACTTGGCGACGAATTCCTCTTCCGTGGGAATACCCAAGGTCCCGTGGTCCAGAAGGCTGAAGTCGCCGACGGAGGAGATCTTGCCGTGGTAGGCGGCGCAGCAATACCCCAGGTCAGCCAGGGGGTGGCCCAGGGTGGAAAGTTCCCAGTCGAGGACCGCGGCGACTCGTGGTTCCGTGGCATAGGTGATGGTGTTTCCAGGCCGATAGTCGCCGTGAACGATGGAGATTGATGTATCTGCCGGCAGGTTCTTCGGCAGCCAGTCGATGATCCTGTCCATTGCCGGGATGTCCTCGGTCTTAGACGCTTCGTATTGTTTCGACCAGCGGGTCACCTGGCGTTTCAGATAGCCGTTGGGCCTGCCGAAGTCGCCCAAGCCGATGCTGTCGAAATCGACCGCATGGAGCGCCGCCAGTATGCAGATATAGTCGTCGAAATATTGGCTGCGTTCCGAGTTGCTCAGACCGGGTAGGCCTGGGTCGTGGAAGACCCGGCCCTCGACCATTTGCATGATGAAGAACTCTGTGCCGATGACGTCGGGGTCCTGACAAAGATGCAGGACTTGCGGTACGGGCACGTCCGTGTCCTTGAGGGCGTTGATGACCTTGAATTCCCGATCCACCGCGTGGGCTGACGGCAAAAGCTTTCCTGGTGGTTTCTTACGCAAAACGTAGAGCCGTCTGCCGGTACTTAACTGGTAGGTGGGA
>CAZNWX010000422.1:0-1490 GCA_964576415.1 uncultured Magnetovibrio sp.
AGATCTTCACGAAACAGTCCTTGGCGGATGAGTTGGCGGAGATCGTGGTGTGTGGCGGTGATGATGCGAACATCCGTATACATGGCCTGACGGCCACCGACAGATGTGTATTTTCCGTCCTGAAGAACACGCAACAGGCGGGTTTGGGCCTCAAGGGGCATGTCGCCGATTTCATCAAGAAAGAGCGTGCCGCCTTTCGCCTGTTCGAACTGGCCTGTGCTCCGTGCAACGGCACCAGTAAAAGCGCCCTTCTCATGTCCAAAGAGTTCGCTCTCGATCAACTCCCTAGGGATCGCTGCCATATTGACAGCAACGAAGGGTGCGGATTTGCGCTTTCCGTAGTCGTGAAGCGCGCGGGCAAAGAGTTCTTTGCCGGTACCGGATTCCCCATTTATCATCACTGTAAGGTCGGTTGGCATGAGGCGGGCAATGGTCCGATACACTTCTTGCATCGCTGGCGATCGGCCAATGAGGGGCAGCGTTTCGTCGGCACCATCCTCATTCGGTCGTGCGCCGATATCCTTCTCAGATTCAATCCCCCTCTTAACAATTGAAATTAAATCATTAATATCAAAAGGCTTTGGGAGATAGTCGAAGGCGCCTTTTTCGGTAGCTTTGACAGCGGTCATGAGCGTCGTTTGCGCACTCATGACGACGATCCGTAAGTCAGGTCTGAGGCGTCGGATGCGGGGGACAAGGTCTAAACCGTTTTCATCGGGCATAATTACATCGGTAATTACTAGATCGCCTTCGCCCTTTTCAATCCACTGCCAAAGGGTCGCCGCATTTCCCGCAGCCCGAACATCGTAGCCTGCGCGGGTCAGCGCCTGGACGACGACAGTGCGTATGGCGGCATCATCATCAGCAACGAGGATGGTTGAGCGGTTCATTCGAAGCCTTCGCGGTCCTGGAACATGGGCAACATGACCCTAAATACTGTCCGGGTATTGGCGGTTTCGCATTCCACGATACCGCCATGATCACCGATAATCTTGGCCACCAGCGCCAACCCCAGCCCGCTACCCTGCGATTTTGAGGTGACAAAAGGGTCGAAAAGGTGCGGCATCATGTCGTCTGGGATGCCGGTGCCGTTGTCCGTGATGCAGATGGTAAGGGGCAGATGGACCCGTTCACCGTTACCGGGGGCGGCGAATCTGACGCCGTGTTGGTACGAGGTTTCCATCACAATTTCGGCAGCCTCGTCCGAGGCCGCTTCCACCGCGTTCTTAATCAAGTTCAGAAATACCTGCACCAATTGATCGCGGTTGCCGCGGACAGGTGGCAATGAGGGGTCAAACTGCGTGATGAAACGGGCATGGCGACCAAAACCGTTCTTCGAGACCTGAAGGACCCGATCGAGGATTTGGTGGATATTCACGCTTTGATGCCGGATCGGCGCGTCGCCGGCGAACATCCCCATACGATCGACCAGTTCGACGCTCCCATCGACCTCATCGCGGATGAGTCGAGCCAGGCTTTCATCGTCTTTG
>CAZNWX010000422.1:1500-2433 GCA_964576415.1 uncultured Magnetovibrio sp.
ACTTCATGGGCCAACATGGCCGCCATGGCCGTCACTGAACGTGCTGCCCCGCGATACGACAGCTGGCGGTCAATCTTTTCAGCGATCGATCGTGAGTGTATGGAGAGAATGACGACGCCCGGGCGCTCTGCGATGGGAGCCGCATGGACATTGACAAAATGCCGGCCGATCCGAGGTGTCTCAATCGTCAAGTCGTGTTCGGATACGGCATGATTTTCCAAGCGAACCTGCTCGACCAGAACAAACAAGGGACTATCCGGCGGAATGAAATCGCTGAGTGGATGGCCAACTATGTTGGTGGCGCTTGAACTCAGGAACTGCTCAGCTGCGGCATTTAGTTTCAGAATGGATTGGTCGGCATTGATGGCAAGAATTGCTGAGCTCAAGCCGTTAAGAATGAGTTCGCCGTCCAAATCGTATTTTTCTGAGGGCGCTGACCAGGTTATCGCCGGTTTTGGGATCATGCGGCAAGGCACTCGACGATCGGACTATAAAAGGCGCGAATACGCGCTTTGACGGAATCAGGAGTATCCAATTGAAAAACCTCCTGACGGAACTCTGCGGAATTCGATAAGCCTTTGGAGTACCATCCCAGGTGTTTACGAGCGATTTTGACGCCCGGTTGCGCCCCATAGTGCGAAACAATGGCGTCAAAATGCTCGAGAACGATTTCCATTTGCGCTTCGACGGTGGGATCAGCCAGACGCTCGCCGGTTTTCAAATAATGGGAAATTTGGTTGAGGAACCAGGGACGGCCATAGGTTCCCCGGCCAACCAAAATACCATCGGCGCCCGAATCCTCGAGAAGTTTTTTTGCATCATCGACGCTGACTACGTCGCCGTTGCCGAACACGGGAATATTCACAGCATCCTTGACCGAGGCAATGAAGGGCCAATCCGCCCTGCCCTTGTAGAACTGGCAGCGTGTCCGGC
>CAZNWX010000423.1:0-2431 GCA_964576415.1 uncultured Magnetovibrio sp.
CCATTGGTCGCGCATCTCAACCAACGCCGTATTCCCGTTGCCATCGCCGCCGGCGCGAATTCTACGTCCGTGGCTGAGCTAACCCTCGCCATGATGCTGACCCTGACCCGGCGGCTGCGCGATCTGGATCAGGCCGTCCGTGCCAACAATTTTGGCGCGCGGTCCAAACTTCTATCGCTGGAGTTAGAGGGCGCGAACCTCTTGATCGTCGGGTTTGGGCGCATTGGAAAGAAAGTCGCAGCGCGCGCCCGTGCGTTCGGCATGAACGTGACCATCGCGGATATCGCCCTTGATCACGCTCTTGCCAATGAATTGGGTTGCAAGGCGGTTGAGGATTTTCGCCCCGAACTGCCCAACGCAGATATCCTGAGTGTACATGTGCCGCTGGACGACAGCACCCTCCGCCTTGTGTCGGATGAGGTGCTTTCCCAACTGAAACCCGGCGCCGTTTTGCTCAATTGCGCGCGGGGCGGGGTCGTCGACGAAGCGGCGTTGCTCAAAGTTTTGGAAAACGGACGTCTCGCCGGGGCAGGTCTGGATGTGTTTTCGACCGAACCGCCACCGGCGGATGATCCTGTTTTTGGTCCGCTCCTGGCTCGCGAAGATGTCGTTCTGGCGCCGCACGCCGGCGCCGCGACGCCACGTACACGAAACGGGGGCCACGCAAGGACTGCTTCGACGGCGTCCTAAAACCCGATTGCACCTTCAACCTGGAAGCATTGGAGCCCAAATGACCGCCGCCGACAAAGTTCTCCTATCCGCGGACGGTATGACGGCCATGATCCGCCGTATTTTCTCCGCCGCAGGTGCCGATAACCAAGAGGCCGAGGCCATCGCCGCCAATCTAGTAGGCGCCAATCTGGCGGGCCATGACAGCCACGGGGTGGTGCGCGTGCCGCGCGATATTTCCTGGGTCAAGGCAGGGACTTTGCATTTTGGCCGGTCCATGGAGGTCGTTCTAGACAACGACACCTTTGCCTTGACGGACGGCAACAACGGCTTCGGTCAGATGATCGGTCGCGAAGCCGTGGAATTGGGTCTTAAGAAGGCGGAAAAACATGGCGCTGCAATTGTTGGCCTGCGCCGCTCTGGCCATTTAGGCCGCATTGGTCATTGGGCGGAAATAGCCTGTGCACGCGGCTTTGTATCCGTCCACTTCGTCAATGTGGCGCAAAGTATGCTGGTGGCGCCCTTTGGTGCGGCCGAACGGCGCATTTCGACGGCGCCCGTGACCATCGGTATCGTCAACCCGGACGGCGATGACTTCATCTTGGATTTCACCACGTCCCAGGTCGCCGAAGGGAAGATCCTGGTCGCCGCCCGCGGCGGGAAGCCACCGCCTGAGGGCGCGCTCATCGACGGTAAAGGCCAACCAAGCACGGATCCTTTGTCGCTTTACGGTGATTTGGAACCGGGCCAGGTACCAGATCCGCGTAACGGCCCAGGGGCACTGCTCACCATGGGTGATCACAAGGGTTCAGGGCTGGCCTTGGCCTGTGAGCTTCTGGCCGGTGCTCTAACGGGATCGGGGACCACCGGTCCCGGTCGAGCGACGCATAACGGAATGCTTTCAATCTATCTTAAACCCGAGTCCCTGGATGATGGGCACGGCTTCGGGAAGGCCGTTGACGGCTATATTCAGTTTGTTCGGACGGCACGGCCGACCGATCCAAACCAGCCCGTAATGATCCCCGGCGACCCGGAGCGCAAGGCCCGTGAGACCCGCCAGAAGTCGGGACTGCCGCTATCGCAGGGCGCTTGGGAAAGTATCCTCGACGCCGGCGCCGAATGGGACTTGAACCGCGAAGACCTGTCGAAAATGGCGCTCATTTCCTCATAAAATCCCGGTACGCCCGGATATTAGAAACGTATTGGCCGACTTAAATCAGGCCATCGAAAGGATTCGTGTCCGTTCCAGAAAACTACATTCAGAGTTATTTCCTGAATTGTCTCGAGCCCGCTCCTGCATGGCGTTGAGGCGGGTTTTCAATATGATCACGGCCTTGGCAAGGGCGTTTTCGAAAGCACTGAGGGGAGGGGTGGATCCGACATGGTGCAAAACGATACCGCTATCGCCGCGATCGGCCCCGCGCAAGCGACGATCATAATGTGGAAGAAGAGCGTGAGGCAGGCGTGACGGAGGTCCTGGCGCCACCCTATGGACGTTGACAGACGGTTTGGAGACAGCGACAACAAACGCCGTACGACCTTGTGGAGAGACCCGGTTGTCCAAAGGCCTTTACGACATGAATGACGGCGTCTTTTCGCCATCAATTCATACCGGCAGCCCCTGGTCGATAACTACCCAGCATGGCGGACCGATAAACGCCCTATTGATGTATGGCGTGGAATCGGCCGCCTTGGGTACGCCGAAACGTGTCGCGCGCCTCAGTGTCGATATCTTGCGGCCGGTTCCCCGCGAACCGCTTCG
>CAZNWX010000424.1:0-2131 GCA_964576415.1 uncultured Magnetovibrio sp.
GAAGCGCTTGAACGCAGAACTTAAGACTGTTCCCGTCGGCAAACCCGGAAGCAAATGACATGGCAGATCCGCGGTTTTTTCGCCGCGCAAAACCAATCTCTCTTGCGGATTTGGCAAAAATTGCGAACGCGACTATCACTGGAGACGTGGCGCCCGACCAAACCTTCGCGGACGTTAAGGCGCTTTCCGAGGCCGGACCGGAAGACGTCAGTTTTCTCGACAATAAGCGCTACGCTGATACATTCAGCACAAGTGAGGCTGGCGCTTGCGTCGTTGAAGCCGCTTATGCGGATCGCGCGCCTTCCGGCATGGCGCTCCTGGTCTCGGATGCCCCGTATCTGGGCTACGCCCTGATCGCCGCCGCGTTCTACCCGCTGCAGGCTGACGAAAGCACAAATGTCTCAGCCAACGCCCACGTTGACGCCTCGGCAAGTGTTGGCGACGGTGCCCGGATTGAGGCCGGCGCTGTCATCCAAGCCCATGCGGAGATTAGTGCCGGTGTCCACATCGGCGCCGGCGTCGTCGTAGGCCCCGGAGTTGTTGTCGGCACGGGTGCGCGCATCGGGCCGAACACATGCCTGTCCCATTGCCTCATCGGAGATCGCGTGATCATCCACGGCGGCGTCAATATCGGCCAGGACGGTTTCGGGTTTGCCTTGTCGCCGGCGGGTCACCACAAGGTTCCACAACTGGGTCGGGTTATCATCGAAGATGACGTTGAAATCGGCGCCAACACGACAATTGATCGCGGCGCTGGTCCAGATACAGTTGTCGGCGCGGGTACCAAGATCGACAACTTGGTGCAAATCGCACACAACGTCCGCATCGGCAAAGGTTGCATTATCGTTAGTCAGGTGGGCATTTCTGGTAGCACTGAAATTGGAGATTTCGTCATGATTGGCGGGCAAGCTGGTTTGACGGGACACCTGAAAGTGGGTAGTCGTTCCAAAATCGCCGCTCAGAGCGGAGTGATGCGCAACGTGGACCCCGGTGGTACCATCGGCGGTTCACCCGCAAAACCAATGCGTGATTGGCTGAAAGAGGTCGCCCTCGTCGATAGGTTAGTCAAGAACAAGAGTAGATAGCTGGGCATGGATAATACTGCGACAAATCAGACCCGAACGATTGAAATCCACGAGATCATGGAAATGATACCGCACCGGTATCCCTTTCTGCTGGTCGATAAGGTAACCAACGTGGTTCCCAACGCCACCGCCACCGGCATCAAAAATGTAACTATGAACGAGCCATTCTTTCAGGGCCACTTCCCCGACCATCCGATCATGCCGGGCGTGCTAATCATTGAGGCCATGGCGCAGACGTCGGCCATTTTGGTGATCGAGACCACAGGGAAAAAAGCCGGCGACATCGTATATTTCATGACAATCGAACAAGCGCGGTTTCGCCGACCAGTTGGACCGGGAGATCGTTTGGAACTTCATGTGGAAAAGCATCGCAGCCGGGGCAACGTATGGAAGTTCCGTGGTGAGGCCAAGGTCGATGGGAATCTGATGGCAGAGGCAACCTATTCCGCCATGATCGTGGAAGAGGGCGATGGCTGATATTCATCCAACCGCGATTGTTAGCGCGAAGGCGGAAGTCGGCGATGGCACCCGCATTGGACCCTATTGCGTGGTCGGAGATGGTGTCGTATTGGAGGAGGGCGTCGAACTTCTCTCCCATGTCGTGGTCGAAGGACTTACCCGCATTGGCGCGAACACCCATGTGTTCCCGTTCTCATCCATCGGACATCGGCCGCAAGACCTCAAGTACCATGGCGAGCCCTCGCGCCTTGAGATCGGCTGCAACAATGTTATTCGTGAGCACGTCACGGTAAACCCCGGAACCGAAGGTGGAGGCATGTTGACGCGGATTGGGAACAATTGCCTGCTCATGGTTGGTGCGCACGTCGCCCACGATTGCATTGTTGACGATCACGTCATCTTGGTGAACAACGCCACACTGGGCGGACATGTCCACGTTGGTGAATGGGGGATCATCGGCGGCTTATCCGCGATCCATCAATTCGTCCGTGTTGGCAAACATGCCATGATCGGCGGCATGTCCGGCGTTGAACAGGACGTAATTCCCTATGGCTCCGTGACCGGCAACCGAGCACGCCTTCAAGGTC
>CAZNWX010000424.1:2141-2430 GCA_964576415.1 uncultured Magnetovibrio sp.
TGGCTTGAAGCGTCGCAGCTTTTCGCGAGATGACATCCATGAGATGCGTAAAGCTTACCGGCTAATTTTCGCAGCGGAAGGAACTATGGCGGAACGCCTCGAAGACGTCGCCGAGGACTTCGGCAACAACGAGGCGGTCATGGACATCCTACAGTTCATTCGCGCCAATACATCGCGCGCCATTTGTCAGCCAGCCATGGATGATGCGGCCTAGGCTAGGCATTATCGCCGGTGGTGGGGCGCTGCCCGCAATCCACATCAAGAATTGTGAGCGCGAAGCGCGCGACTT
>CAZNWX010000425.1:0-302 GCA_964576415.1 uncultured Magnetovibrio sp.
GATTTGGTGGGTCGGATCAGCAGCCAGGCGCTCGACGATGTTTCGACCGATGAAGCCCGTTGCGCCACAAACGAGAATCTTTGCCATGGTTCCGACCCGCTACTCAACGTCCGCCGCAGACCGGCAGGATCGTGCCCGTGACATAGGAGGCCGAATCGGACAGCAGCCAACAGATGGCTTCGGCGACTTCTTCTGGTTGGCCGAAACGGCCGAGCGGCAATGTCGCCATGATGGCGTCCTTGCGCTCTTGCGGATATTCCAGGAACTCTCCGGCCTTGATAACGCCGGGGCTGACCGCATTG
>CAZNWX010000425.1:312-651 GCA_964576415.1 uncultured Magnetovibrio sp.
CAAGCTCCTTGGAGGCGGAAATGGTCATGGTACTGACTGCCGCCTTCGCCGCCGCATAGGCTGACAGGTAGACGCCGCCAAAGGTTGTGGCCTGAGTGGTAACGTTGACGATGACGCCGCCCGCGGTCATCTGGCGGGCGGCGAAGCGGGTGCAATGGAAGGCCGAGAAGGTGTTCAAGGCGAACACCCGTTCGATCTTCTCTGGGGCGTTATCGTCAAACGGGCCGACCCCTCCCGTGCCGCCGACGTTATTGACCAGGCCCGACACAGAGCCCATCTGGGCGGCGATCTCAGTGAACAGGCGCTCGCATTCTGAGGATTGGCTTACGTCCGCCTGAT
>CAZNWX010000425.1:722-2427 GCA_964576415.1 uncultured Magnetovibrio sp.
GCCGCATGCTCGGCGCTGGTGTTGTAGTTGACGGCGACGCGCCAGCCGTCGGCCGCGGCCCGGCGGGCCGTGGCTGCACCGATGCCTCGGCTGGCGCCGGTAACCAAGAGAATGTGGTCTGGCGCGCTCATGCAGCGGGATTTCCGGTGGCGCCGGTGAAAACGTTGTAGCAGTATTCGGTAGCGTCCGCGTGCGCCTGGTACCAGGCGTCGGTTTTGGCGGTTCCGTCGCTCAGGTTGATTTCTGGTGCGAACCCCAGCGCGTGGGCGCGCGATGTGTCGAGGATGCGCAGTTGATCACCTTCAAGCATTCGATGAAACACTCGTTGTGAGTCTACGCAGAAAATCTGTGAAAATCGTTAAGAAAGTTGAATCTATTTGGGTCGGATGGGGTGGATATATGCACCTTTCTTGTTCCCGAACCAGACAATCTCCCGGAACCAGCTGTGCCATTTGGTCTGTGCACCGACGCTGCGTTCGACGAGGTAGTTGAAGGTGCCAGTCCTCTCTTCGGGCGGGTTGCCGCGAAGCTGGCCGCGATAGATCTCTAACGGGTTCGTTGCCGTCTCGACGACAACATCGATCGCATCGCCGGGCTGGTTGATGGCCGCGGCGTTCAGCGTAATTGCGTCGCCGACAGCCGCTGGCAGACTCGCGCGCCCTTGATCGTGCGCCAGAGTGCCGAGTATCTGTCGGGCTTCATTATAGAACTCCGGCATACGCCCTGAGACTGAAAGATCGATGAACATGTATTCGTCGTCGGGCCACCATACGTCGAGCCAAGTCGCCGAGTGGCAGAATTCCGAGCCGCCGTTCTGGATATCGCCGGCCCGGGTGAGGAAGTGGCGGGCCACTTCGGCGGTCACTGGATAGGTCTCCGCCGCGGCGTCTAGGAACGCCTCGACCATATGGCGATAACGGATACCGGTCGTGGCGTTCATGACGATCAGCGGAATCTGCAGGAGTTTGTCAAAGTGTAGAAACGCGGTCATCCAGGCAAAGGCCCGGGCCTTGCGCCATTGATCGCGGGGCATGGTTTTCGTGGCTACCACCAGTTCCTGAAACTCCTGCACGTCGTCGTCGGGATCGCACAGCACGCCGTGCATGTTGAGAATTGGCGTAAACACGGTCTCCATGCCGTGTTCTTCGCGATAGGTGAGATCGGCCATGGCTGCGTTCGGCAGGATCGAGAGGTTGCCGAACTGTATCCGGTTGTGCTGTCCGTTCTCGACAACCGTCGAGACGCCATCGACGAAGGATTCGTATGTCTCGCCGGGTAGGCCCAAAATTAGGTCCGTATAGGTGGCGACGTCGTCGGCGACGAAACGGTGTTGCAGCTCTTCGTAGGTGGCGAGGGAAATGTTGTCGCGTTTAGTCCGCTCCAGGGCGGGATCGAAGATCGTCTGCAGAGCCAGCGTGACCCCCTTGCTCAGGCCCGCGTCGGCAAGGACCTTCTGCGTTGCGTAGGCGCGTTCCGTTGCGTTCTTGGTGTTTTGGACTGAGAGCGCCTTGGGATATCCATGTTCGGCGGTCACGGCGGCAGCGGCGCGGGCAATGTCCAGGTCGCGCTTTAGGATTCCGAAGTTGGCGTCGCAACAGAAGATGAATTCGATCTTGTTGCGGGCGAACCATTCGAGTTCCGCGCGCAGCCGGTTCTCGCCAAACCGGAAAACCTTGCTTTGGGTTGCCGAACCCCAATCACAAAA
>CAZNWX010000426.1:0-2415 GCA_964576415.1 uncultured Magnetovibrio sp.
CGTCTCCAAATGGTCGGCGGATCGATGAAATACAGCCACGTGTGCGGGGCTGAAGGCCAGCAATCCACGGCGGGCCACGACCCATTTGGTGATTTCCCAACCCAATCGCCAGCCCCGGGCGCGTTCGTTCAAGGTGATGGGTTGGGTCACGCGGCAAGCTGTACGGACGGCGAAGTGATCACGGAGATTTTCACCCACCCCGGCAAGTTCGTGAACCACGGGGACCCCAAGGGTTTGCAACAGGGTGCCCGGACCAATGCCCGAGACCTGGAGTAAATGTGGCGAGCCGATCGCGCCGGCGCTCAGAATGACGGAGTGGCGCGCGTGCGCGTATCGTGCGCTGCCGTGACGATGGTAAAGGACGCCGGTGCACCGTCCGTCTTCGACACTTAGCCGTTGCACCATGGCCTCGGACGTCACGATCAGATTGCGCCGCTGTATTGCCGGACGCAGGTACGCGGTGGCAGCGCTATGGCGTGTCCCTTTCCGGATAGTCCGTTGATAGTAGGCGACGCCCTCCTGGACGCGTCCGTTATAGTCCGGGTTCCCTGATATGCCGAGGGATTGGACGCCGGCAATGAACGCTTCGCAGAGGGGGTGGCGTTCGTGTATGTCTGACACGTGTACCGGTCCTTCGGCGCCGCGTGTCTCCGTGTCGCCGTCCGTACGGGTTTCCGACTTCTTAAAATAGGGCAGGACATCCTCATAGGACCAACCGAGATTTCCCGCTTGCGCCCAAGAATCATAGTCCTGTGGTTGGCCGCGGACGAAGAGGTGTCCGTTGATGGCGCTGGAGCCGCCGAGGACCCGGCCCCGCGGGAACAAGATTTTCCGACCTTTGGTCGCTGCGTTGGGTTCCGTGTTAAAACACCAATTAAACCTGGGATTATCGATTGTTTTAAGGAATCCCGCCGGTACGGCGACGAAGGGATGACGATCAGAGCCGCCGGCCTCCAGGAGCATGACCGAGTACTGGCCATCCGCCGTCAATCGATTCGCCAGCACGCAGCCGGCCGATCCGGCGCCGATGATGATGAAGTCGAAGGTTTCCGTGTCAATCATGAGGCGTTTATCAGGCCGCATCCGTGAGAGTTGGCTTGTCGCCGGTAATCGTGGTCCGGACCATATGGCGCTTTTCCGTTGCGCTGGCGAAATACGATTCCCGATGCCCGATTGTCCCACATGACCATGTCATGCGGACGCCAATGATGGCGGTAGACAAAGCGTTCTTGGGTAGCGAATTCGACCAATTCGTCAATCAGCGCGTGGATTTTATCCGACGGGATGCCTTCGATCTCGACGCAATGGGCCTCGATATCAAGGGATTTTCTTCGCGTGCCGTGATCCAGAACTATGGCCTGGCGGACTGGTGGCAGCGCCGCGCGCTCCCCATCTGTGACGAGGTTCGGGTCGACTTTGCCGCGGCCTTTCAGGAGTTGCCTGTGGTTGGCCGTGACGATCTTTCCGTCGGCATTGACGTTTGTCAAAACCACCACCTTTGAGCCGGCGTCCACCGTTCCTGGTTTCGTAGTCTCCAAGGCGCCGAAGATTTCGGAAAAGGCGATCTGCTGATCATCATCTATATCCTGGTTCGGAAAGATCAGAACGGGGTGCGCTGCGAAAGCCTAGGTGAAGGCATCTGCGCAACCTTACCAATAACGGAAACGTCTTCTTAAGCTTGGCGGGGGGGATTTTCGAGGTCCATGCTCTGCCATTTCAAAAACGCCAAGCGGGAGAGAGAGTTATTCAAATTTGCGATCGCTGCCGTTCAGGTGGAATTCGTCCCGTCGCCTGGTCCGCCCGTCACGACGCTGTGCCCGTCGGTAAGGGAAATATTGAAGATGTTGCCGCCCGATTTTCTATACTTGAGGTCGTAGAAAGCGTCCTCGCTTTCCGCCACCCTACCCATGATCCACGTGCCGCCGGCGGCTTCCCAGTCGTCACGCGTCGTGCTTACGTCGTCGGCCCAGAAACCGACGTGATGCAGTCCCGCCCACTCCTTGGCCTTGTCCGTGCCCAGCGGCGCGTTGACCGTGCATGTTAGGAAGGTGATACTGATGGTGCCGTCGGGCAGACAGCCCTCATTAGCACTGGGATTATGGTGCTTCGCCACCGTTTCGTGCGCAAAGGTATCCATTTGAAACCTTGCCGCCTGTTATGTGTCTTCCACAGCGAAGACGATAACCTTGAACGTTGCGCCCATCTGTCGTGCCCCCGGTGCCATTCCCCGCCGCGGAGTGTGGCACGTCAAAAGGTGTCTCTCAGCTTGCTAGGACGAGACGGATCAAGGTAATTTCCGACGGTGCGCCGAACCGTTTCGGTGGCCCCCAGTAGCCTGTTCCCCGGCTCGTGTAGACCCAGAGCTTGCCCAGCCGGTACAATCCCGCCGTGAACGGCTGCTGCATGCGTACGAAC
>CAZNWX010000427.1:0-2407 GCA_964576415.1 uncultured Magnetovibrio sp.
AAGGGAGTGCCAAAATGCGCGTTCATGCCAAGCCCCGAATAGGCAAATACGGTCATATTGGTCTTGCCTATGATGATAAAACCGGCCGCCCGAAGACGTTGGATGGCCGGAGCGTCGTCTATTGCCGGTTGGTCCGCGTCGAAAACCTTCGAACCGGCGCGAGTAACTTCACCTGCCACGTCGAACAGATCTTTGATGGAGATAGGTACGCCGGCAAACGTTGGGACTGCCCAGCCGTTTGCGCGCATCTGGTCCACATGATCAGCATCCGCGCGTGCCCGATCCGCATAGGTCGTCAAGTAAACACGAGCACCCTCACCAATGTCGTCCGCGGCGCGGGCCAGACAGGTCTCGACAAGATTACGGCTGGTGGTTTCGCCGGCGGACAGTTGCTGGGCGGCTTCGGTGATGGTCAACAGTCGCTCTCTCACGGGTTATTTCCTCGCTCATTTCGGATCATAGTACTAGATCAGGTCTTCCATTGCCTTGATCTCTCTCAGCAAGAGCAGAAAGAATGCAAGAATGAAAGTGGGCTGAATGATGATAAAAAGCCGGATGTTGAGAGCCTCATAGGAACCCCCGGTCAAACCGCAAACAAAATACATAAATTTTACGCATGCCGTAAAACTCTCACTGACGATATCGGCAGGGTCTCAGCCCAACAGCTAGCGTCAATCCAACCTAGTAGGTGAAAACCCCAGACATACAAAAAACCGGGAGGCGGTCGCCCGCCTCCCGTCCTATTCGTTAGCCGATTGTCGTTTGATTAGTGGATCTTGATAGTCTCGAATTTGCCGTTTTTGACCTCGAGCTCCTTGAATGAACCGAGCACCTCGCCGACCTTGTTAAATTCGACATTAGTCGCTCCGACGTAGTCGACATCACCACCGGAAGCCAGAACCTTCAGGCCCTTGGCGATCTCGCCGGGCCCAATCTTTGTGCCGGGGGCATTGGCGATCTTCATCAAATTGGCTTGAATACCGGCGCGATTGGCGCCGCCAGCCGCTTGCATGGCAAGGGCCAGCAAGGCACCCGCATCATAGGATTCGCCAACGTAGGGCCCATCCTTCTTAATACCGGATTTATCAGCCATGCTGGCAAAAACCTGGGCCCCTTCGGTCTTGCCTCCCGCAACGGTGCCAATGGCGCCGTTCAGATCCTTGCCGAAGTGCTTGGTCAGACTTTCACCAATCATGCCGTCCGCGAGAATAAAGTCGGAAAAGGCGCCGGCGTCGATGGAGGCTTGGATAATACCTTTGCCCCCCTGATCCAAATAGCCGAACACAGCGAGATGCTTGGAGCCGGTCGCTGCCAGCGCGCCGACCTCGGCCGAATAATCGGCCTTGCCGTCTTCATGGGCCGCTGAAATGCTGACCTTGCCGCCGACCGCCTTAAAGGCGTTAGCGAAGGAATTGGCTAAGCCCTTGCCATAATCGTTGTTGGTGAATGTGACGGCAACATCCTTGATCCCGCGCCTTTGCAGAACGCTGGCTAGCACTTGTCCCTGACGAGCATCGGACGGCGCTGTACGGAAAAAGAAACCGTTGTCCTTAATAGTGGACAGCCCCGGCGAGGTGGCTGACGGCGAAATCATAACAACCCCATTGGGTACGGCGACGTTGTTGGCGATGGCGCCAGTCACGCCTGAGCAGTCCGCGCCAAAAATGGCGGCAACACCTTCGGCAGTAATCAGGGCCTCGGCGTTGGCCGTGGCCGCCGCGGCATCGATACAGGTCGAATCTTTACGGATCGGCTTGATGGTCTTACCACCCAGCAGTTGTCCCGAAGCGGAAGCTTCCTTGAAAGCCAATTCGGCCGAAGCCGCCATGTCCGGCGTCAGGGATTCAATGGGACCGGTAAAGCCCAAAATCACGCCCACTTTGACTTCCTCTCCGGCCAACGCCGAAGTGGCCATGGCTGCCACCATGGCGGTTGCCAGTAAAGTTTTTTTCATCGGTACTCCCCTTGATAAACAATTTTAACAAAACTATCGCAGCAGATTACATCATACCAGACGCTTAGTCGCCCTCTTCGCGCTTGACCACCTCGGGCAGAATTCCCTCCGGGTGGAAACGCATGACCGTCAGTAGCACCAAACCCATGACCAAGACCCGCATGTGCTGAGCCGTTTCCATGAGGTGCAGACGAACCGGATTGGTTTCGCCCAACCCGGCCGTCAGATTGTCGATCAGCCAGACCCCCACCGGCTCGGCTTCGATCCACACCAGCCAGATCAGGAAACCCCCGAGCACGGCCCCCAGGTTGTTGCCGGAACCGCCGACTATGACCATTACCCAAATTAGGAATGTGAAGCGTAGCGGTTGATAGGTGCCCGGCGTCAACTGACCGTCGAGTGTAGTTAGCATGGCACCGGCTAAGCCGACCACTGCCGAGCCCAGAACGAAAA
>CAZNWX010000428.1:0-2395 GCA_964576415.1 uncultured Magnetovibrio sp.
GTCGTGGCGATATCGGATGGCGAGCCATCGACCGCTAGCCATTTCGCACCGCCGCCCCCATATCACCACGGAAGAGACAAACGACAGACATCAGGAGACAATAATGGCCGACATCGACGATCAAACCCGGATCGAATTGGAAGCTGCCGCGTTTCGCGGCTTGGTCAAGCACCTGCAAAAACGCACCGACGCCCAGAACATCGATATTATGAACCTGGCTGGCTTCTGCCGGAATTGCCTATCCAAATGGTACATGGCCGAAGCGGAAGTCCGCGGCATTGAAATATCCTACGACGAGGCCCGTGAAATAATCTACGGAATGCCCTACGGCGAGTGGAAGGGCCAACATCAGGCAAAAGCCTCTGACGAGCAGATGCAGAAGTTTGAAGAGACCAAGCCGCTGCACGCTAACATAAGCGGCCACAACTAAGGCTGACGAACATCGTTGATCCCTTACTCGAACTATGGCCGCAGTGCGGGTACCGATTGTTGGAACCCGACGATGATGGCTGCCTAACAATCACCGACGACTTTCTGCGCGCCTACTGGCAGCGCCCGGAGGTAGCGCCGGTCGAAGAATCTTGTCGCGCAGAGCTGGCGCTGCACGCAGAACTGGTCGATAATCCGCGCCGTGCCGTTAGCGCCAAAGATTTGGCCGCCTTCACCGATCCGGACGCGGTGGAGAATTATCGGGTGGTCCTGGATTTTCGCGATCGCTTGGTCGCGGCGGGCACCTTGGAATCCGCCTATCTCGGCCTGTTCCGGGAAGGGCCCGTGGCCATCCCGCCACTGTTCATTGACCAGATGGCGCAGATTCTCGCGCGGCA
Organism: uncultured Magnetovibrio sp.; assembly: GCA_964576415.1. Classification (GTDB taxonomy): domain Bacteria; phylum Pseudomonadota; class Alphaproteobacteria; order Rhodospirillales; family Casp-alpha2; genus UBA3470. The sequence continues at coordinate 828 of CAZNWX010000428.1, forward strand.
TATCGTCGGTGCCAACCGCGACCCGTTCCGCGCCCGTGCCGCGGAACTCATGTTCCGTGAACAACAGGCGACGCTTTTGGACGGCGCAATCCTACTTGGCGATAAGGAGACCGTCGATATGCTTGGCGCCCAAAGCGAAAAGGACGGCGGGTTCGGCGCCATGGGTGAATTTCTGGTCGAGGGCGGGGTCAAGCCCCGCCAAGTTGAACTAGACGTGCTTATGGAAGGCTCGGCCGCCGAACGCTATTGGCCGGAGAACGAGAAGTTCGACACGGTTCTGGATCTGACCTTCGCGCGGCCGGGCCTGGACGCCTTGTGCCGCGTCTTGGAACTCTGGGTGCGCCACCTCCTTCAGGCCGAAGTCAGCATTCAACCGATCGAACAAATCAATGACGAACGGTGGGTCTGGCACGTCGGCCTGGATGTGGAGGCGACCGCCTTGCTGAACGATCTCTACGAAGCCAAGGACATCGATGAGGCGCGGCTGGAGAGCCTGCTGTCTCTGTTCCGCCTGGAATTCAAGGACCACAGCCTGATGAAAGCTAGCATCGCCGGGCGGCCCGTATATTTAGCGTTGTGCAAGAGCGACGATGGTCGCGTTCGGATGAAACCTCAGAATCTAGCCATGAACCTGCCGCTGGCGCCAAAATCTTAATCTGTGCGGCGAATATTGAGGCTCTAGACCGCCGTCAGCCAACCCCGCGTATCCTCTGCGGCACCGGTGGCGATATCAAAGTAGATTTCCATCAGTTGACCAGCCAGAGGGCCAATTTTTCCCGTGTCGACGGGTATGCCATCGATGCTCGTGATCGGCGAGATCTCCCAAGCGGTACCACAGTAGAAGGCCTCTTCGCAGGCATAGAGTTCGGAGCGATCGACATCGCGCTCAACCGTTTCCAGACCCAGCTCATCGCGCAGAATCTGAATCACCGTATCACGCGTGATGCTCTCCAGGATATTCGACGTAATCGACGGCGTCACCGGCACGCCATCGCGAACCATGAAAAAACACATGCCAGGACCCTCCGACACATGGCCTTTCTGATTCATCATCAAAGCCGCGCCATAACCGTCATGGCGCGCCTGTAAAGAAGCCATACGCGAGTTGTTATAGTTGGCGTTCGCCTTGACCCGCGTCGGCATGGCAAGGTCGGCAACCCGTTGCCAAGAACTGACCTGTACGGCCACGCCCGATTTAACGGTGTCCTTGATGCCGCTGGGTACGGCCGTCACGGCGTATTCGATGGGCCCGAGTGATCCCACGGGCCCATGTCCGTCCACATAGACAACGGGCCGAAGATGAACATGTTCCGTAAAGGCGTTGCGGCGCATGACCTCCAAGATCGGTTCTGCCATTTCTTCCGGCGTAAATATCCGATCGAAGCGCATCACCCGTTGCGAATACTCCAAGCGCTTGAGATGTTCGTCGAGACGGAACAAGACCATTTCACCACGGGCCTCTGACCAATACCCCCGGATACCTTCAAACACGCCAGCGCCATATTTCATCGCCGGTGAGAACACATGAACCTTGGCGTCCTGCCAAGGCCGGTAATCGCCTTCAAAGT
>CAZNWX010000429.1:0-2393 GCA_964576415.1 uncultured Magnetovibrio sp.
ATCGAGTTGGTGATACTCTCTGCCGTATCGGTTAGATGCTCGCCCACGAAGGCGTCGTGATAGCCCAAGGCGTCGCAGAGCATGATGGTCTCGCGGTCTTGCTTCAGGGTGGTTGTGTAGTCCCGATCCAGGGGGTGCATCGGCATGGTGAAGTAGCCAAGGCGCATTGGGTGATCCGGTTCGATTGGCGGGCGCTTCGATATCTACACACTTTCGCGCCCACCGCAACTGTTTCCACTTCCCGATGAAGCCATGGATTTCTGGGCGCGCGAGCCTTTTGCGCAGTTCAGCGCGGAGGCGCCCCCTAATTCGGAGGCACTCCAAACGACATCCCAGATGCCCAGGGTTTTAAACAGTTCGTTTGTCATGCCTACGGCCTACTCCGGCAGTTGATGCTTGCCCTTGCCGTGGGTCTCCTGTGCGTTTCTTTTTACGGTGTCTTCCTAAGGTGTCTCAGCGGTCTGGATTGTCGGCGTTGACTCGCAGTGTGTCGCCGTCGGGAGAGTATCTGACTACATGAAGCGTTCCGGCATTGATTTAGAAGGCTTGGTGCGCTCTTTGGTTTAATCAAATATCCAACGTGTTGGCCCGATATCACGAATAAAGAACTACAAATTAAATTTGGCGCTTAGAAAAATTGCGCGCTCACATCACCCCATAGGTATTGAATGCCTCCACCGTGCTCATACCGCTTTTGATAGCATCCTCGACCGTGTTTTCCATAGCCGCCTTCTCCAGGGACTTTGCGATGGCCTCTTCCTCGACCGCCTTGGGAATCACCAGGACACCCTCGCAATCGCCGAACAACAGCGCGCCTGGTTCAATACGAATACCGGCGATCTCCACTGTCACGTTGTAGTCGATGACCTGGCCGCGGGGCCCTTGGTCCTGGGCATACTTTCCGCGCCCGAAGGCCGGGAAGCCGAGAGCCTTGATGCCCTTGGTGTCGCGAATGTAGCCGTTCACGAGTGCGCCGTTGGCGCCTAAGATCTTCGCCCGGGTAGACATGAGCTCGCCGAACATGGCGTATTTCAAGGATCCGCCCGCCGCGATATAAATGTCGCCGGGCTTAAGGCTATCCAAAGCTTCGAGCATCAGCCCGAAGGGCTTGCCGGCCAGAGGGTTGTTGTTGCCCTCGGTGTCGTAAATGTCCGCTTCCAGCACCGGCATGGCCCGACCGGCCAGCACCATGTCGTCGTCCAGGGGCTCGATGTCGGCGGGCAGAAACTGATGCAGATACCCCATCTTGTCCAAGACGTCGCCGACCACTGCCGGAAAAAGCTTTGATTTGAGGAGTGTGAACAGTTCGTCGTCGTTGGCATAGGGGGGCATGGCGTATCTCCAGATGGCGAGGACAGAAAACTCAAAGAAAGGCTATGCGGTCGCTCGGGGTTGCGCAACCGCCTCGGCGCGCCAATGATCGACATATGGGCAAATGCCAAAAAATCAAGCAATTGCCATCGGCGTTAACATTGTAACAATGGTCATCTAAATATTTAACTAATTGATTTAAATGCAATAAATTGTGAACCCGGTTCTGGCATAATACCTGCTATAGCGCGTAAGGTGCCGTCTTCGCACGGCCTAAACTGTTGAAGATCAAGACCCTGGGGATTGCGTCCATGAAGAAAATCGAAGCTATTATCAAACCGTTCAAGCTAGACGAGGTGAAGGAGGCCCTTCACGAGGTCGGCCTTCAAGGCATTACAGTTCTCGAGGCCAAGGGATTCGGCCGCCAGAAAGGGCACACGGAGCTTTACCGCGGAGCCGAATACGTGGTTGACTTCCTGCCCAAGGTGAAGTTGGAGATCGTCGTTGAAGACGACATGCTGGACCGCGCCGTCGAAGCTATCCAGAACGCCGCCCATACGGGGCGCATCGGCGACGGTAAGATATTCATCGTTCCCATTGAAGATGCGATCCGCGTCCGCACCGGGGAACGCGGCCGCGAGGCCATCTAAGAACGTCCCGAAGAAAACGCTGACCACATGCCCAAAGCGTTGCAACATTATTACTTACTGATGAAGGGAACCCAAAAATGGCTCTAGATTGCAAAAACCCCGCCGATGTCCTTAAGGCGCTGAAAGACGAGGACATTCCCTTCGTCGACCTGCGCTTCACCGACCCGCGCGGTAAATGGCAGCACCTCACCATGTGCTCGGACTTCATCGACGATGACAGCTTCGTCGACGGAATTATGTTCGACGGCTCCTCCATCGCCGGCTGGAAGGCGATCAACGAATCCGACATGGCGCTGATCCCCGACGCCTCGACGGCCGTCATGGACCCGTTTGCGGCGCAGCCATCCATGATCATGTGCTGCGACATTATGGAGCCGACCACCGGTCAGCCCTACGGTCGCGACCCGCGCTCGGTCGCCAAGAAGGCTGAAG
>CAZNWX010000430.1:0-2368 GCA_964576415.1 uncultured Magnetovibrio sp.
AACGGCGCTCGACACGCACCGTCACCGTCTTGTCTTCCTTGTCGCTAACAACGACACCTTGCATCACGCGCTTGGGCATTATCTTTATTCCTTAACCTACGGGGCGGCCGGCGCCTGATTGCGCTCACCAAGGATAGTCTTGATGCGCGCGATGCCGCGGCGGACGACTTTCACCCGGGCGGTGTTCTCCAACTGACCGCTGGCTGTCTGGAAACGCAGATTGAATGCTTCCTTGCGGAGCCCCAACAGCTCTTCCATCAACTCGTCGTCGCTTTTAGCGCGTGCATCACCCGCTTTCATGGCCCTACTCTCCTCCGGTCAAACGGGTTACGAACTTGGTGCGGAGCGGCAGCTTTGCCGCGGCTAGTTCCATGGCACGCCGCGCTACGTCGATAGACACTCCATCCATTTCGAACATGATTCGGCCTGGCTTTACCCGGCAAACCCAGAATTCCGGCGTGCCCTTACCTTTACCCTGTCGAACCTCAGCCGGTTTCTGTGAAACGGGCACATCCGGAAAGATCCGGATCCACACACGGCCAGCACGCTTCATGTGACGGGTCATGGCACGACGGGCTGCTTCAATCTGGCGGGCCGTGACCCGTTCCGGCGACACCGCCTTTAGACCGTAGGCACCAAAATTCAACGCGGTACCGCCCTTTGCATTGCCATGGATACGCCCTTTATGGGCCTTCCGGAATTTCGTTCTCTTCGGTTGCAGCATGGTTCTGGTTCCTTAATTCTCGCGGGTCTAGCGTTGTGGCTGCTGCTCTTGGGCCAACTTGTCGAGAGCCATCGGATCATGGGTCCAAATGTCACCCTTGTATATCCACACCTTAACACCGCAGACCCCATAAGTGGTCACTGCCGGCGCCTCACCGTAGTCGATATGGGCACGTAATGTGTGCAGAGGCACACGGCCTTCGCGATACCATTGGGTCCGGGCGATTTCTGCACCGCCCAAACGGCCAGCGCAGTTGATCCGGATGCCACCGGCACCCATGCGCATAGCCGATTGCACTGCGCGCTTCATAGCACGGCGGATGGAGACGCGTCGCTCCAGCTGTTGGGCGATGTTTTCGGCCACCAACTGTGCATCTACTTCGGGTTTGCGAATTTCGATGATGTTCAGGTGCACGTCGGAATTGGTCATCTTCGACAGTTCGCCGCGCAGCTTATCAATGTCGGCGCCCTTCTTGCCGATAACCACCCCCGGACGAGCTGTGTGAATGGTCACGCGGGCTTTTTTCGCTGGGCGTTCGATCAGAACCTTGGAGACGCCGGCCTGAGCGAGTTTATTCTTAAGGTAATCGCGGATACGCAGGTCTTCATGAAGAAGAGCGCAGTACCCTGAATCGGCGAACCAACGCGAATCCCAGGTCCGATTGATGCCGACCCGAAGGCCGATTGGGTTTACTTTCTGGCCCATTAAATCGTCTCCTCACGTTCGCGTACGATAAGCCGCAAATTCGAAAATGGTTTCACAATTCGACCGACGCGACCGCGGGCACGGGCTCGCCATCGTTTCATGACCATGCTCTTGCCGACGGTGCATTCAGACACATACAGACGGTCAACATCGAGTTGGTGATTGTTTTCAGCATTAGCGATTGCGCTTTCCAAAACTTTTTTCACCTCGCCGGCAATGCGACGCTTCGAAAAGGTTAATTCCGCCAGGGCTTTTTCGCAGTCCTTGCCGCGAATGGATTCAGCAACTAGGTTCAGCTTCTGCGGGCTGGTGCGGAGATTTTTGGCGTAGGCCATTGCCTCGGCATCGGACAATGAACGCTCAGCAGCGGGCTTACCCATGACTTAGCCCCTCTTCGCTTTCTTGTCGGCGCCGTGGCCGAGGTAGGTTCGGGTCGGGGAAAACTCACCGAATTTGTGGCCAATCATGTCTTCGTTGACCAATACCGGAATGAACTTCTGCCCGTTGTAGACCCCGAACGTCAGGCCGACGAACTGCGGCAGAATGGTCGAACGGCGCGACCAGGTCTTGATCACTGACTTGCGACCGGACGAACGGGCGTCCTCTGCCTTCTTCAGCAGATAGCCATCCACAAACGGTCCTTTCCATACGGATCGAGGCACGACCGGTCTCCTTTATTTCTTTGCGTGACGGCGGCGCATAATCAACCGGTCCGTCTTCTTATTGGAACGCGTCCGCTTGCCCTTAGTGGGCTTACCCCAAGGGGTCACGGGATGACGGCCACCGGAAGTCCGGCCTTCGCCGCCGCCATGCGGGTGATCAACTGGGTTCATGGCAACGCCACGGACAGCGGGGCGTTTGCCGATCCATCGCTTACGGCCGGCCTTACCCAGTTTGATGTTCTGTTGGTCGGGGTTTGAAACAGCGCCGATGGTTGCC
>CAZNWX010000431.1:0-2367 GCA_964576415.1 uncultured Magnetovibrio sp.
CACGCCAGGCCGAAACGTGGCTACTTTGCCTTGGAGTTTTTCTTGCCAAGGGCATCTTTGCCCCGGCGCGGCAAGAAAACACCCTGGGCTCTAGTTTTACCGCTGCCGGAGGCGTTCTGGCAACTGTGCATACGGCTAACTCCCGAATTCAAATTGACATCGGCACTGCATCCGTTGATGACGTTGCCGTCGCGCAGCACTTTTACCGAACCGACCAGGGTCGCAATCCCGCTTTTGACATTGTAGACTCCGCGATCGCTCAGGGCCGTGTCCTTCGGTGTCTCTACCTTGACTTTGTTGAAGGCCTCGATGCGGTGGATCGTCGATTTTCCGTCCTTGTCCTTGCGGAAATAGGCAACCAGGACTTCCGCGTTCAATTTCTTTTCTTCGCGCAAGGCCTGTGCGCTACCACGCGCGACAGCCATTTGTTTCTCTTCCCAATACTCTAGCTGCCGGTCAGCGGTGATTGTGTCCGTGCTGGTGACTAGGCGTACCTTGCCGCCGCTCACCACCAAAACGGCCTTGTCCACATTGTAGAGGGCTTTCTCCCCGTAGGTGGTTGATTCTGGCGTTTTGATCCGTACCGTTCCCATGGCGTCCAGGCGCCAGATGTCCGTGCCGCCGCCGGCGAGTTCGCGATAGTAGGCACGCAATTCGTCGGCGAAGACCGTGACGTCCGCCCGGACGGCGTGGGCGATGAAAACCATGGAATCCTGCTGCCATTCGATCCCATTGTCGGCGAAAACTTCGATGGGAAGGTCGCCGCTTGTGGCGAAGTTCAGGGATTGTGACCAGGCCGAGGTGTGAGAAATAGCAGTCACGCACAGCCACAAGAGGGTGCTGCTTACGGCACGTACGTACGCCCTCATGGTTTCGGTCCGCTCGTCCCGGGATAGAAGGTGAGTTTCGACTTGCCGCGAAACTGAAGGCGCCTTGCCCCTCCACCGGATCATTGCCGCTTGCCGTCCCGGCGGCCAAATCAATCTGCGCGCGGTCCGTTCGAAACTCATATCCGTGGTCATGAAACAGATTGACTTTGCCGTCCAGTTTCAGCGTTTTCGCTTCGCGGGCATAAATGCCGTTTTCCGCCGTCAGGACCAACCAGGTGCCGTCTTGCGTGGTGATATCAGCCTTCGGCATCTCCAACTCGACCTGGGTCCCAGGACCGGAGAGATTTCTGGCTAGGTCCGCGGTCAAGGAAAACGGCTGATTGTCCTTATCCGTTCCCACATAGCGCGGGTTGATCATATTGGGATCCTCGGCGTCGTTCAGTTGCTGGGCGGCGAAACCGATCCGGAAACGGATATCGGTAGTGTCCAGATGTGGCCAAGCTATCACCAGGGCGATCACGACAAGCGCCAGAAGCGGTAGGACAAGCTTCATTAAACTAACGAAGCGGCTGTATAGGCGCGAGTGGCCACGGGCTTCACCGTTGCTGATGGCGTCGCTGAGGTTTTCACGGCCCCGAAGACCTAGTGGCGCTGGTGCCGCGGGATGGAATTCCGTTTGCGCCTGAACCATCACCCCTCCGTCAAGCCACGCCGGCACGCAGACAATCGTGGATGTGGAGTATTCCCACCGGTCCACCTTGCTCAACGACAAAGAGATTGGTGATGGACAAGGTGTTCATCACGGCCGTCGCTTCACTAAGCAGCGCATTGGGACCGATGGTCCGCGCGCCCTCAGTCATCACATCGACAGCGCGGGCCTCCAATAGTGAACTGCCCATGTGGCGGCGCAGGTCTCCATCCGTGATCATGCCGACGAGGTCTCCGTTGGTCCCGCGTATGCCCACGCAACCGAACCGTTTCGCCGTCATTTCTAGCAGTACGTCCGACATGGCCGTGTCCGGCGTTACCAGCGGGAGTTCATCACCTTTGTGCATGATGTCGGCGACCTTCATCAGGCGTTGGCCCAGCTTTCCGCCGGGATGCAGATCCCTGAAATCCGCCGAAGAGAACTTTCTGCGTTCCAGCAATGCGACCGCCATAGCATCGCCCAAGGCCAGCATCATGGTCGACGACGTGGTCGGGGCTAGGCCCATGGGGCAGGCCTCTGGCGCATCCGGCAGGATCAGAGCCGCATCGGCAGCCTTTGACAGCGTGCTGTCGGCGACGGCGGTCATCGCCACGAGGGGGATCTTGAATCGGGCCGCGTAGGTGACGATATCCGCCAATTCCGATGTTTCGCCTGAATTCGAAAGGGCGAAGAGAGAATCATTCTCCGTGAACATGCCCAAGTCACCGTGCGAGGCTTCCGCAGGATGAACAAAGAACGACGGCGTACCCGTCGAAGCTAGGGTGGCGGCGATCTTGTTGCCGATGTGGCCGCTTTTACCCATGCCCGAGACGATGACCCGGCCTTCCG
>CAZNWX010000432.1:0-630 GCA_964576415.1 uncultured Magnetovibrio sp.
TCCCTTCCATCGTATCGAGCCGTTATCTTCTATTGTTAAATCGAGACAGACTTGTGCGATGCTCTTCCTGGCTCTCCAAGAAAATCGAATTTTGCCAAATTTCGACCCTTAAGAGCTCAAAAAAAGTATCGACATGGTGTAAGCCATGCAAGCCAATATTGCTTGCGCGATCCAGTATTCGGCGTAAAACTGGAAAACCGCCGATTCGTTGGTCATTGCGCTGCGATATGACCGGAGAGTTTAGAACTTCAGATGATCAAATCGCCGCTGCCAAACGCGAATCAAGCGTTCCGTACACCGTCGATTCTATTGGCGACATGGTTCGGTGCCGGGCTGATGCCCAAGGCGCCAGGAACTTGGGGATCGCTGGCGGCATTGCCGTTCGCCTGGGCCATCGCCGCCGCCGGCGGACAGGTGGCTTTGCTCATCGGGGCTGTCTTTGCGTTCGGCGTCGGCTGGTGGGCCAGTAACGTCTATCTTCAACACTTCGGGGGTGAGGATCCGGGTCCCGTGGTCATCGACGAGGTGGCGGGGCAATGGTTGACCCTTGCCGCTGTCGCTCCTGATCCGGTGTTGTTTGTTGTTGGTTTCGGGCTGTTCCGTCTGGTGGACATTTACAAACCCTGGCCA
>CAZNWX010000432.1:640-2360 GCA_964576415.1 uncultured Magnetovibrio sp.
GGACGATATCCTTGCGGCCCTTTATGCAGGTGCGGGCCTGTATCTCGTAAATGCCGCCATGATCCAGGGAGGATGGAAATGACTTCTACTGATGTCGACGCACTTGCCGCTGCGGTGTTGGAAACGTGCCGGACCGCAGGATTGATGGTTGCGACGGCGGAATCGTGCACCGGCGGCCTGATCGCCGGTGCGCTGACGGAAGTCGCGGGCTCTTCCGACGTGGTTGAACGCGGGTTCGTGACCTATTCGAATGAGGCTAAACAGACGCTGCTGGGGGTGCCCGCCGGTTTGTTTGACAAGGTGGGCGCCGTCAGCGAGGAAGTCGCCCGTGCCATGGCCGAGGGCGCTGTGGCGCGGTCGAAAGCCCAATTGGCCGTCTCTGTCACCGGGATTGCCGGTCCCGGCGGTGGAACCGAGACCAAACCCGTGGGGTTGGTTCATATGGCTATTGCCCGCGAGGGCCTGGAAACGTCGCATTTCCGGGATGTCTTTCCGGGCGATCGGTCCGAGGTGCGGACCGCGACGGTGGTTGCGGCGCTGCAGCGCCTTCGTGTGGTTGCTACTGGTTAGGTCGCACCGGTTAGGCGGACGCAGTCGGAAGTCGGCTCGCTAGGGCATCGCGACGATCCAACTCCGTGATGAGATCGGCCTTCTCCAAAGGCGCCCAATTCGTTCTCGGACTTGGTTTCTTGCTCAATATTACTGCCCCAACCTGGCCATTATCATGCACACGATCGCTTAGATATCACCGCAAGACGGGTGATTTGACCAACGGGCCATAAAGCACTTCGGCGCGGGCTTCGAAAGAATCGATCATTTTCTGGACAGCTTCGTTGAACACCAGACCGATGGCCTTCTGCAGGATCGCTGAGCGGAACTCGAAATCGACGAAAAATTCGATTTCACAGGCATTGTCCCCCTTAGGGGAAAAGACCCAGTGATTGTTGAGGTATCGGAACGGTCCATCCGTATACGTGACATCGATGCGGTCTGGTCGTCGGCATTGGACGCGTGTGGTAAAGCGTTCTCGAAAGACCTTGAAGCCGATGGCCATATCGGCGACCAGCAACTCGTCGCCGCCATCGGCGGATTCCGCTGTTTCTCGGCGGCGTACGCGGACAGCCACGCACCACGGTAAGAATGCTGGATATCGCTCCACGTCTGCGACCAGGTCGAACAATTGGGCGGGTGTATAAGGCAACACCCGTTTCTCGGCGTGGATTGGCATAGCGCCTTATGGACTTCCGCTTCCTGGGGGTCAACAATGCAACCAACGTGATCAGGAGTATGCATTTGTTTCGTCGCCGTCCCCGCCGCCGCCGGGAACCCGTGGCAGAAATGCGCGAACTCGAGATTTCGCGGATGGGTCGTCGAGGAGACGGCATCGCGGATCTGGCCGACCGGTCGGTTTACGTGCCCTATGCGCTATCCGGCGAAATCGTCCGCGCAGAAGTGCGCGGCGAACGAGGCCGTTTGCTGAAGGTCCTGGCCCCGGCCGCAAACCGCGTGCAGGCGCCGTGTCTGCATTTTGGTTGTTGTGGCGGTTGCGCGATCCAGCATATGGCCGATGCCGACTATCGGGCATGGAAGCTAGATATGGTCCGCACGGCCTTGTCGCGACGCGGCTTGGCGGCGGACGTCCCGGACCTGTTAGACGCACACGGTGCCGGGCGACGGCGTGTCAGCGTGCACGCCCGGTGTCTCGGTGGTCGCGTATCCG
>CAZNWX010000433.1:0-2359 GCA_964576415.1 uncultured Magnetovibrio sp.
GAGCGCGGTCCCCGCCTGGCTCCGGCGTCAGCGAGATGCGGATGGTGTCGCCGATACCCTCTTGTAACAGGACCGACAACGCCGCCGTGGACGCAACGATCCCCTTCGACCCCATGCCCGCTTCCGTGAGCCCCAGGTGAAGCGCGTAATCCCCCCGCTGCGCCAATCCACGGTAGACGGCGATCAGGCTTTGCACTTCGCTGACCTTGCAAGATAGGATGATCTTGTCACTGCTTAGCCCGATCTCCTCGGCGCGTTGGGCGCTGGCCACTGCGGAAACGATGAGAGCCTCACGGGTGATTGCGTCGGCTGGTATCGGATTGGCGGATTTGGCATTCTCATCCATCATGCGAATGGCCAGGTCCTGATCCAGACTGCCCCAATTGACGCCAATGCGTACCGGTTTTTCGTACTGAGCGGCAATTTCCACCATTGTCGAAAACTGCGAATCGCGCTTTTCGCGGTGCCCCACATTACCCGGATTGATCCGATATTTGGCCAGCGCCTTGGCGCAGGCTGGAAATTCCGTGAGCAGGCTGTGTCCGATGTAATGAAAATCGCCAACGAGGGGCACATTCACGCCCCTACGGGCCAGTTCGTCGCGGATATGCGGCACGGCGGCGGCGGCCTCTTTGCGATCGACGGTGATCCGAACGATCTCAGACCCGGCGCGGGCCAGTTGTACGACCTGTTCGGCCGTGCCCTTGATGTCGGCCGTATCCGTATTCGTCATGGACTGCACGACAATCGGCGAGCCCCCACCGATGGTCACGTGTCCGACCTTGACGGGGACACTCTGGCGGCGGGCGCTGGGGCCGGTCGGTCTGTCAAAGGGGCCGTTCATTCCCTGATTCCTCTATCCCGCCGCGGCGGGGCCGCAAGGGCACGGTTTCCGGCGAGGTTTTGCCTCAGTCCTCGGCGATGGTCAATGCCCGCCTTCGCTATTCGCTGACCGCGTCGCCGGCTTTCAACAAGGCCGGGTCCAAATGAACACCGCGTCGCACGGCGCCCTCCAGACCGATGGGTGGCACCGGTTTGCCATCCACGAGGATCTCCAAAGCCCCGGCATTCCCAGTCAACAGCCGCAATCCAAACTTGTCCGGGACGTAATATTCCTCACCGGCCTTCAGTAACCGCGTCACCATAATCTCATTCGAAAAATGGTCTCGGACCTGGATCCAGCTGTTCGATTTGGCGCGCACCAACACCCGGGATTTCGGTTCCGCCGGCGCTTCCGCGACGGCTTCCGGCTCGGCCGCTGCAGTGGCGTTTTCCGGCGCGGGCGTCGCTGATGTATCGGCCTCGGACCCGGCCGAGGTTTCCGTCGACGCCGGAGCGGGATCCAATGCAGCCGATGTGTCGGTCGCAGCGGCTGCTTGCTCTCCCGGCGGGAACGTTTCGGTTGGCGCGTTGAGCACCGGCTCGGCGGCGGCGACCGGCGCCGTGGCTGCCGGAACCGCATCGGGCAGCAGCGCGGCGGCGGCCGGGGCCGGGGCGGCCGGGGCCTCATCGGGCAGCGGCGCGGCAACAACTGGGGTAGGCTCCGCGGCTGAGGACGGTACGCTTAGCGTTAGCGCGGGCATCTGAGGTTCTCGCGACGGGACGGTTTCCTCCGCGGCGGTCAGCGCGGATGCGTCGACGGGTGTATCTGCTGGTTGCAACGAGGCTGGCGGCTCTAACGGCTTTGGCGTGGCTGTAGGTTCCGGTTCGGATGGCGTCGTCGCCAGCGTCATGGTCGGCTCTGGCCCGGGATCGTCCCGAGACTTGTCGCTGGAAACCAAGGCCACCAGACGCTCGGGAATAGGTTCGATTAAGTCGGCCAGAAAATTCTCATCTGAGGTTGAGACGTACCACGCACCATACGCTAGAATGACTATCAATAGGCCGATGAAGACGATGGCGCCGCCGGGCACGCTGGCCTCGGTGATGGGCGTCGGAAAACGAAGGTTCGTACGGGGCTCTTCATCATGGGCAGTGTCATCTTTGAAACGCCGAACTACCTCTTCGCCATCCAGCCCAAGATGATCGGCATAGGCACGTATGAAGCCGACCGCATAGGCCTGGCCAGGTAGATCTTCGAACCGTCCGTCCTCAATGGCTTCAAGATAGTGATAGCGAATACGCAACATGAAGGCGACATTTCGCAGATCTTCCCCGATCCGCATGCGCGAAGCGCGCAGGAGAGCGCCGACCCCTGTATCGCTTGCCGAATCGCCTGTAGTCTCAGCCATCGAGTCCCGCCTTGATCTTCCGGTTTTCAATTCCAGTTCGGCTTCCAGCCCCACCGCGAATCAGGTTCTGCGGAGACCACCCTACCATCCGTCGAGAGCCCGCGCCCCACTGCGGCATCGCGCAATAC
>CAZNWX010000434.1:0-2357 GCA_964576415.1 uncultured Magnetovibrio sp.
TCGGCCTGGATGAACAGAAACTTGTGTTCGCTGGTCATCTTCGCCTATCCCGTGCCATAAATCGGAAACCGGTGGGTCATCGCCTTTACTTCGGCAGCGACCCGCCCTTCTAGTTGACCTTGGTCGGCGGTTTTTCCTTCAAGGCCGCACAAAACATCCGCGATCAGATTGCCGACTATTTCAAACTCCTGCGCGCCGAAACCCCTAGTTGTTCCTGCCGAGACGCCAAACCGCAAACCAGATGTGATGCCCGGTGGCTGCACATCGCCCGGCACACCGTTCTTGTTGCAAGTCAAGCCCGCGCGCTCCAGGCTGTCTGAGGCAACCACGCCGGTTAGATTTTTAGGCCGTAGGTCGACCAGCATCAACGGTGTGTCTGTACCGCCAGTGACAATATCAACACCGCGATCAACCAAGGTCGCGGCCAAAACGCGGGCATTATTCAAGACATTATGGGCATAGGCCGTGAATTCGGGCCTGAGAGCTTCGCCCAGGCAGACCGCCTTCGCCGCCACGGCATTAAGAATCACCGAACCCTGAACGCCAGGGAAGACACCGGAATTCAGTTTGCGTTCCAGACTCGTGTCACCGGCCAGGATCAGCCCACCCCGCACGCCACGAAGGTTCTTGTAAGTCGTAGCCGTCGAGACATGCGCATGCGGTATAGGACTGGAGTGCGCGCCACCAGCGACCAGGCCTGCAAAGTGTGCCATATCGGCCAGAAGGATCGCATCAACGCTGTCCGCCACAGCTCGGAACGCCTGAAAATCGATGCACCGTGGATACGCGGACCCGCCGCAGATGATAAGTTTAGGCCGATGTTTCTCCGCCAAGACTTGGACCTGTTCCGTGTCGATAAAGCCGTCGTCTTCGCGAACCCCGTAGTGGATGATGTTGAACCACTTTCCGGTCAGGTTCGCCGTCGAGCCGTGACTCAAGTGACCACCTTCCGACAAGGACATGGACAGCACCGTATCCCCTGGTTTCAGGAATGCTAAAAACACTGCCAAGTTTGCCTGACTGCCGGAATGAGGTTGGACATTGGCATAATCACATCCGAACAGGGATTTTGCCCGATCAATGGCTATTTCTTCAATCATATCAGCATGTTCGGCGCCGCCGTAGTAACGCCTGCCCGGATAGCCTTCCACGGTCTTGTTGACCATAGCTGTACCTAGCGCCTCTAAGGTGGCGCGGCTGACGATGTTTTCTGACGCGATCAGTTCGACACCATTGCGTTGGCGATCTTCCTCAGCAGCCAAAGCCGCGTGGATTTCGGGATCAACATCGGCAAGACCGGCATCGAAGTATCCAGGATGACAGAAGGAAGTCATAATGTTCTCCGTTTCCGCACAGGATCACCCGAGCTCATATTTGCTCAGTCTCGCGTCTTGATAGGCGCGCCACAAACCATAAACCCGTATGCATTTTGACGCCCCCTGAACATAAATTAAAACGACCAATCCGTTATCGCATTTTGTGCTTTCAGCAATACCTCATTTCCACTACTTTGCGCCGCTTTTTATATTCGACTGAAAGGTAAAAGCTGTATGGCTTTCAATATCGCGATCGGGCCCCGCGAGCGGAAATCCCCCTTCTACGACTGCACGGTTGAAGACGCCGTTACCCACTTCACTGTCTACAATCACATGTATATGCCAGTCAGTTACGGAGATCCGGAGGCGGAGTATCGCCGTTTGATCCAAGGGGTAACCATGTGGGATGTCGGAGCCGAACGCCAAGTTGAGATCACAGGCCCTGACGCAGAACGTCTGGTACGTTATCTTACGCCGCGCGATCTGAAGGACCTGCCCATTGGTAAGGGATACTACGTACCGATCTGCGATCACGATGGAAACCTGATCAATGATCCCGTCTTATTGCGCATTGAAGACCAAAGGTTCTGGCTATCCATCGCGGATACGGACGTTCTCTTATGGATCCGCGGTGTCGCCTTCGAAGGCGGGTTCGACGTGGAAACCTGCGAGCCCGATGTCAGTCCCCTTGCTGTCCAGGGTCCAAAGGCACGTGACGTCATTATCTCCTTATTCGGCGAATGGATCACCGAACTCAAAAACTTCTGGTTCCGCGAGACCGAGTTGGATGGAATTCCACTTGTTCTGCAGCGCTCAGGTTGGTCAAAACAGGGGGGCTACGAACTTTATATTCAAGACAGCGAACACGGCACCGAGCTCTGGAACAAGGTGAAGGCCGCTGGGCAGCCCTTCGGCATCGGTCCGGGCGCGCCCAACTACATCGAACGGTTGGAGAGTATCCTGATATCCATCGGCGCTGATACACTCTGGGACAGCGATCCATTTGAGGCAGGTCTCGACAAGATGCTCGACCTTGCCCGG
>CAZNWX010000435.1:0-2328 GCA_964576415.1 uncultured Magnetovibrio sp.
ACTTAAGTCCGACGCCAAAGCGGTCGGCACGAAAATGAACGGCGCCACCGTCATTCTTGTTCGCCAGGCCGGCGAAGCAGGTCAGCTATATGGCTCCGTTAACGCCCGCGACATCGCGCAGGCGCTCACCGACAAAGGGTTCATCGTAGGTCGCAACCAGGTCCGCTTGGACCAACCGATCAAAACCCTCGGCCTGCACAACGTCTCCCTGATGCTGCATCCGGAGGTCAGCGTCACCGTGACGGCCAACGTGGCCCGTTCCGAGGACGAGGCGCAAATTCAGACCGAGACCGGCCGCGCCTTGCTCAGCCAGGCCGAGGAAGAGGCCTTGGCCGAGGCTGCCGAAATTGCCGCTGACGAGGCGGTTGCCGAACAGGCCGAAACCATGTTCGAGGAAGGCGCCGCCCCCGAGGCGACCCCCGACGACAGCGCAGATGACGCCGCCGAGGCCGACGACACACCGGCCGACGAAACGGCTGACGGCGACGAGGCCAAAAAAGCCGAATAATCGTCAATAAATTTGAACAGGAGAAGGCGCACGTAGCACGCGCGCCTTTTTTCTGAAAAATCAACTGTCCGATTCGCCAAAATTGACTCCGTAAGGCACCGTTTTCCACAACCTGTTACCATGTTCCACAAGCTCTCGGGTTTACAGGTGTTTCATCCCCGTTGAATTCCCCTTTCCCGATTCCGCTTAATCATTAGGGGCTATACTTTCTAACAATCATGTCGACAACATCTCTCCCACCGACCGTGGATAAGGAAACGGTCCCGGCGAATGACGATCTCTCCGTCGCGGCCCCGTTCAGGCAGATGCCGCACAATGTGGAGGCAGAAAAGGCGTTGTTGGGCGCAATTTTCACGAACAATCGAGCCTATGAGACCGTTTCGGAATACTTGAAGCCCGAGCACTTCGCCTTACTTGCACACGGCATGATATTCGAGGCCTCTGGGCGACTAATCGAGCGCGGTCAGATGGCCGACGCCACGACATTGCACAATTTCTTCCAGAACGACGACTCGCTCTCGGATATTGGCGGCCCCCCCTATCTGGATGAGGTCACGGCCTTCGCTGTCTCCGTTATCAACGCCGGCGAATACGGCAAGCTTATCTATGATCTCTACTTGAAGCGGGAACTAATCAATCTGGGCGAAGACGTGGTCAACCGCGCCTATAGCGGCGAGGTTGACGAGACCGCCTCAGCACAAATCGAAACCGCAGAACAGCACCTTTACGATCTCGCGACAGCGGGAGAATACGAGGGCGGCTTCATACCCTTCAAGGACACCATTATCCAGGCTATCGAACAGGCCGAAGCCGCGCACAAGCGTGACGGTAAACTGGCCGGCGTGACAACGGGTTTCCGCGACATGGATTCTTTATTGGGCGGGCTCCATCGGTCCGACTTGCTGATCCTCGCCGGACGCCCAGCCATGGGCAAAACAGCGCTGGCGACCAACCTGGCCTTCAATGCCGCTTACACCCATAAACAAACCCAAGGCGCGGAAGGCGCCGTTGTCGGCTTCTTCTCTTTAGAAATGTCCTCAGAGCAGTTGGCCGCGCGTATTCTTTCCGAGCAATCTAATATCTCATCAAACATGATGCGCAAAGGTGAACTCACGGATGATGAATTCTCCCGCCTGGTCATGGCTAGCCAGACGTTACACCAAATCCCCATCTTCATCGACGACACGCCGGCGCTGACAGTCAGCGCGCTCCGCACCCGGGCCCGGCGCTTGAAGCGCCAGCACAACCTTGGCCTCATTGTTGTCGACTACCTTCAGCTCATTTCGGGTTCTTCTGGGTCACGAAACGACGGTCGCGTGCAAGAGGTTTCGGAAATCACTCGGGGCCTGAAGACGCTGGCGAAGGAATTGGACGTTCCGGTGCTGGCGCTATCGCAACTCTCCCGTCAGGTGGAAAACCGTGAGGACAAACGACCTCAATTGGCGGACCTACGAGAATCAGGCTCCATCGAACAAGACGCGGACATAGTCATGTTCATCTACCGCGATGAATACTACCTTGAAAAGGCAGAGCCCAAACAGCGCGCGGATGAAAGCGGTGAAAAGTTGGCACAGCGACTTCAGAACTGGGCAGAACGCCTGGCCGACAAGAAGAATAAGGCCGAAGTGATCGTCGCCAAACAGCGTCACGGCCCAGTTGGCATGCTGACCATGATGTTCGATGGCCAATACACCCGCTTCGGCGACCTTGACGAGCGCCATGTGGATGATCGTTACTCCGGTCCATGATCGGAACACCCATCACGAAGGCCATGGCTGGCGCCGTTTTGCAGATCGACCTGGATGCCGTCCAAAGCAATT